>JAVXWK010000905.1:0-8144 GCA_032230575.1 Pseudonocardiales bacterium
CAGCTCAAACGCGAGCGATGAACTTGATCTCGATGAGCTGTTCCGGGAGCGCCAGCCCGGTCGTGCCCACCAGAGTGCTGGCCACCTGCGGATCCTTCCGCCCGTAGGCCTCCTTGCGCACCGGGCCCGCGGCAGCGACCGCCGCCGGGATGTCGAGCGCGTACTGGACCTCCTCCACCACGTTGTCGAGCGACGCACCGAACCGCGACAGCAGCTCCGCGGCGTTCACGTACGTCTGCCGCATCTGCGCCTCCATCGCGGAGAAGTCGGTGACGCGGCCGTCCACGACCGGAGCCGGAGCCACGAAGTCGGCGCCGGAGTGCGACAGCTGCCCGGAGATGTAGATGGTGTCGCCGTGCTTGACGGCCTGCATGTAGCCGTACGATTCTTCCCACGGCACGCCGAAGTTCTGGGTTTCCATGAGATCGAGCGTCGCGAAACTCCCGTGTGGACGACACCGGGGCCGGTGCCGGATACCGCAAGGATCGTGACAAACCGGCGTACCGTCCGAGAGATGCTGACCGTCGCGATCCTGGCGCTGCCGACCGTGATCCCGCTCGACCTCAGCATCCCGGCGCACGTGCTCGGCACGCAGGACGGCTACGACGTCAGCGTCTGCACCGAGGACCTCACGGGACTGAAACGAGCGGACATCGTCGTGGTGCCCGGCTACGAGAACCCGGAGCAACCACCAGGAGACGAGTACCTCGACGCTCTTCGCGAGGCCCATGATCGCGGCGCGCGAATGGTGGCCATCTGTACAGGCACCTTTGCCCTCGCGGCCACAGGTCTGCTCGACGGCCGGGATGTCACCACGCACTGGAAGTACCTGGACAGCCTTCGCGCGCTGCACCCGTTGGTGAAAGTGCTCGAGAACAGGCTCTTCGTCGAGGACGGCAAGGTGCTCACGTCCGCGGGCGCGGGGGCCGGCATCGACGCGTGCCTGCACCTGATCCGCACCGATTTCGGGGTCGTGGCGGCACATGAGGCGGGCAAGGACGTCGTCGCCTCACCGGCACGTGACGGCGCGCAGCCGCAGTACGTCGACGTGCTGAGCCCGGTCCGCGCGGACCTGTCGCAGATCCGCGAGTGGGTCATGGCGCACCTCGGCGACGCGATCACGGTGGACCTGATGGCCGAACGCAGCCACCTCGGCCGCCGCACGTTCATCCGCCACTTCGAACGCGAGACCGGCCTGTCGCCGATGCGCTGGGTGATGCTGCAGCGGATCCTGAGCGCGCGCCGGTTGCTGGAGACTTCGGACTGGTCAGTGGACCGAATCGCCGCCGCCACCGGCTTCGGAACGGGATCGAACTTCCGCTCGGTGTTCCGGCGCGAGGTCGGCACCACCCCCACTGCGTACCGCAAGGTGAATTCGCCGAATAACTATTGGTAACGGAAAGCAACCGTTGGTTGCACTCCGTTTCCTCTTAGAATACTTCACCTGGAATGTCAAGCCGGTGCAATAACCACTGTGTTTGTGGTGTTCGGCCGCAGAAAGCCCAGTCGGGCTTGCTGTGCCCGCGAGACGTATCGGTGACCGTTCTACCTGCGAGAGCGTGTTCACGCACCACAACACGGGTTCATCTCAAGGCGTCGAATCCGGCGAGAGGGGGTGTTGCGACGGGTGGGTGACTGAGTAGTCTCTACGCGCCCCCAAGATCATCGCCGGTTGATCGTGCTGATCACGCGATGCTATCTTTCCGTCGCCAATTCGGGTGCTCGTGGAGCGTTGTGAAGCTGAAGAACGTGCCTGAGACGAATTACAAGACAATTCGTTCTCGGCTCACTGGTGTCGTGGTGGTTCCCAGCGTCGTCCTGCTCGCCATGTGGGCGCTGTTCTCGTCCTACACGGTGTTCGAGGGGCTGTACCTCCAGCTCGTCGCGTCGGGTGTGAAGGACGCGTCGATTCCGGCGGTGCAGACGTTCGCCTCGCTGCAGAAGGAACGCGAGCTGAGCATGACGAGCCTGAGCCGGCCCGGCTCGAGCACGTCGGCGTTGCTCAAGCAGCAGCAGGCGACCGACGCGGACGTGGGCACGATGAAGACCGCGTTCGCCGAGCTGGCCTCCAAGGCGCCGCAGGAGATCGTGGACGGGATCGGCAAGCTCAACGGGCTGCTGGACCAGCTTCCGGACGTGCGGGAGCGGCTCGAGTCGGGCGCCGCCTCCAAGGACGAGGTCTACCGCTACTACAACAGCCTGCTCGACTCCGGTGCCGCGCTGTTCACGACGCAGGCCCGCATCGTGCCCGATGCCGAGACCGTCGGTGCCGCGCTGCTCGCACCCCAGTCGTTCCAGGCGGTCGACGCGATGTCGCGGTCCGGTTCCGTTGCCGCGGCGGCGTTGTCGGTCGGCAAGTTCACGCCGGAGGAGCACCGGGAGTTCGTCCAGCTCGTCGGCGCGTACCGGTCCCAGCTGGCCGCGATGGAGCCCTACGTCCTGCCGAAGGTGCGCGAGCACTACAAGCAGATCACCGCGAGCGCGCAGTGGCAGCAGCTGGCGACCATGGAGAACCGCCTGCTGCAGACCGCGGAACGCCCGATCGGCACCTCGGTCGTGCTGGCCGACTACGACAACGCCAGCCGCGCGGTGTCCACCGAGCTGACCTCGATGGTGGAGGAGCAGTCGATCGGCGCGGTCAACGTCGCGATGGCCAACGGTGAGAGCAAGTTCACCACCGTGCTGATCGGCAGCCTGATCGCTCTCGTCGCGGTGATCGTCGGGATCTTCCTCGCGGTCCGCATCTCCAGCCGCCTGGTCAACAAGGCGTTGATCGTCCGGTTGATCTCGCTGAAGAGCGACTCGCTCAAACTCGCGCACGAGAAGCTGCCGGACATCGTCGAGCGGTTGCGCGAAGGCAAGCACGTCGACGTCGCCACCGAGGTGCCCGCGCTCGACTACGGCAACGACGAGATCGGCCAGGTGGCCGACGCGTTCAACGCCGCGCAGTACACCGCCGTCGCCGCGGCCGTGAAGGAGTCGCAGACCCGGGAGGGCGTGAACCGGGTCTTCCTCGACATCGCGCGCCGCAACCAGGGTCTGGTGCACCGCCAGCTCAAGATCCTGGACAAGCTGGAGCGCGAGGAGGAGAACCCCGACCACCTCGACGCGTTCTTCCAGCTCGACCACCTCGCGACCCGCGCTCGCCGCAACGCCGAGAACCTGATCATCCTGACCGGTGAGCAGCCGGGCCGGCAGTGGCGCAAACCGGTGCGAATGCTGGACGTCGTGCGCGCGGCCGTCGCGGAGACCGAGCAGTACGCGCGGGTCAAGGTGAACCCGGTGCCCGAGGTGGCCCTGGCCGGTGCCGCCGTCGCCGACGTGATCCACCTGATCGCCGAGCTGGTCGACAACGCGACGTCGTTCTCGTCGCCGCGCTCGCAGGTCGAGGTGCACAGCAGCGAGGTGCCGCAGGGTCTCGTGATCGAGATCGAGGACCACGGTCTCGGCATCAAGCCCGACGACCGCGAGCAGCACAACAAGATGCTGACCGCGCCGCCCGACTTCGAGGCGATGCGACTGCGCGGCGAGTCCCGCCTCGGCCTGTTCGTCGTCGCGCGGCTGGCGGCCCGTCGCGGCATCCACGTGGAGCTGCGCGACTGCCCGTCCGGCGGCACGATCGCGCTGGTGCTCGTCCCGGCCGACTTGATCGTCGGCGAGGCGGGCGTCGCCGATCCCGCCGACTCCCCGCAGATGGTGCCGAAGCCGACGTTCCGGCAGCAGTCCCTCGCGCAGGCCGCACTTCCGGTGGCCGAGGACGTCGTTCTCGACGCGCGGCCCGGCTCGGAGCTCAACGAGTTCTGGGCAGGGGGAGGAGTGGGAAACGGCCACCGCTCCCGCCCAGGAGTCGTCACGGTGGACGAGGACAGCGGGAGCATCGTCGGCGTGCTGCCGGCGCAAGACCATCCGGCGGGCCCGTGGCCGGCCGAAGACGCCCAGGACGGTGACGACTCGCGCCAGGACGACCGGCCGGAGCTGCCCCGGCGCCGCAAGCAGCAGCACCTCGTGCCGCAGCTGGCCAACGACGACCACCGGCCCGACCTCGACTTCGCCGAGGCGCACACCGAGGAACAGGCCGAACGCACCCGCGACGGCATGTCGGCCTTCCAGCAGGGCACCCGAGATGCCCGCCAGGCCGACGACGCCGTCGAACCGTGATGACTCCAACGACTGAAAGGGCTCTTTCCGTGGACGACGACCTGACCGGCGGGCACCCCGAGCTCAACTGGTTGCTCGACGACCTCGTCGCCAGAGTGGTCGGCGCCAGGCACGCGGTGGTGCTGTCCGCGGACGGTCTGCTGCTCGCCCGCTCTCCCGAGCTGTCCAAGGACGACTCCGACCACCTCTCAGCGATGGCGTCGGCGTTCCAGTCCCTGGCCCGCGGCACCGGCCGGCACTTCGGCGGTGGGCAGGTCCGGCAGACCATCGTGGAGATGGAGCGCGCGCACCTGTTCGTGACCGCCGCGGGGCAGGGCGCCTGCCTCGCCGTCGTCGGTGACGAGGAAGCGGACATGGGCATGATCGCTTACGAGATGAACATGCTCGTGAAGCGCGTCGGCGCCTACCTCTCGTCGGCACCGCGCACACTCGCGTCGCCTCGCGTGCCGGGGCTCTCGTGAGTCCCCGGTCGTCGGACTGGTGGTACGACGAGGCCGCCGGTCCGCTGGTCCGCCCCTACGCCTTGGTGAGCGGCCGCACCCGGCCGACGTGGGGCCGGCTGAACCTCGCGACCCAGGTGCGGGCGATCCGCAACTCCTCCGACACCAGCGCGCTCTCCGTCGAGCACCTGGAAATCCTGAAGATGTGCCGCAAACCGCTGTCCGTGGCGGAAGTCGCCGCGTACCTGCACGCGCCGCTCGTGGTGGCGAAGGTGTTGCTGAGCGACCTGATCCAACGTGGTGACGTGATCACCAGCGACGCGTCACGGATGGCGGTCGCGCCGGACCGGAACCTACTCCAGAAGGTGCTTGATGGCGTCCGTGCAATCTGAAGAGCTCACCGTCCCGTCCTCGGTGAAGATCGTGGTGGCGGGTGGGTTCGGCGTCGGCAAGACGACGCTGGTCGGCGCGGTCAGCGAGATCACGCCGCTGCGGACCGAGGAGCTGCTCACCGAGGCGGGCACGCAGATCGACGACCTCGCCGGCGTCGAGGGCAAGACCACGACGACGGTGGCGCTGGACTTCGGCCGCATCACGATCAACCCCGAGGTCGTGCTGTACCTGTTCGGCACGCCGGGCCAGGACCGGTTCTGGTTCATGTGGGACGAGCTGTCGTACGGGGCGATCGGCGCTGTCGTGCTGGTCGACACACGCCGGCTGGACGGCGGGTTCGGGGCGATCGACTTCTTCGAGCGGCGCGGGATCCCGTTCGTGATCGCGGTGAACTGCTTCGAGGGCAGCCACTCCTACAGCGAGGACGAGCTGCGGGCCGCGCTGGACGTCCCCGGCACCGTGCCGATGGTGCTGTGCGACGCCCGTGACCGCGAGTCGTGCAAGGTGGTGCTGGCCCGCGTGATCGAACACGCCATGGCCAAACTGGACCCCGCCATGGCCTGACCCGCGCCCCCGCGCTGAGCTTGATGAGGGGAGCTTTCATAAACCTCAGGTTTAGGAAAGCTCCCCTCATCAACATCAGTGGATCTTTTCCAGGCGGCAGCGGAACGGGCGGAGCATGGCAGGTGCCTCGGTGAGTCGATAGCCGGGCACCTGCTCCGGGTTCTTGGCGATGCCCGCGAGCGTCTCCGCCACGTACTCCAGGTGGCTGCGCGTGTAGACGCGGCGCGGGATCGCCAGGCGCACCAGCTCGTACGGCGCCGGCGTGACCAGTTCACCGGCGTCGGTGATCTCGCCCAGGTAGAGCGAACCCAGTTCGGCACAACGGATTCCGCCCGCGAGGTACAGCTCCGACGCCAGCGCGTGACCGGTGAACTGGTGCGGCGGGATGTGCGGGAGGAGCCTGCCCGCGTTGAGGTACACCGCGTGCACGCCCGTCGGCTGCACACTGTCCACACCGGCCTGTCGCGCGCATTCGGCCAGATATGCCGTGGCGTCAGCACGTTCCCTGAGGTAAAGCGGGTCGGTGACCTCCATCATGCCCTGTGCGCACATGTCGAGGTCGCGTCCGCTCAGCCCGCCGTAGGTGCGGAAACCCTCGGTGGCCATCAACAGGAGCTCGCACTGCCTGGCCAGGTCCGGGTCGTTGAGCCCGAGCAACCCTCCGATGTGGACGATGCCGTCCTTCTTCAGGCTGGCCACACAACCGTCGGCGAGCCGGAAGGCCTTCTTCACGACGTCGCGCGGGTTGTGGCCGCGGTACTTCTCTTCCCGTTGCGTGACAAGCCAGGCGTTCTCGGCGAACCTGGCCGCGTCGAGGATGAACGGCACACGGTGCTTGCGGCAGAGCTTACTGGCCTTCTTGATGTTCGACATCGACACCGGTTGCCCGCCGCCGCCGTTGTTGGTGATCGTCATGAGCACCAGGCCGACGTCATCGGGTCCTACGAGCGCCGCTTCGAGTGCGACGAGGTCGATGTTGCCCTTGAACGGCTCGTCGCTGTCGAGGTCCTTGGCTTCCGCGCACGGGATGTCCCGCCACACTCCGCCCGCCAGCTCCACGTTCGCGCGCGTCGTGTCGAAATGCGTGTTGCTGAGCGAGATCTGGCCGGGCTTGAGCAGCGCGGAGAACAGGATCCGTTCCGCGGCACGGCCCTGGTGCACCGGGAAGATGTGGTCGTAGCCGGTCAGCTCCGCGGCCACGTCGCGGAAGCGCGCCCACGACCGTGCGCCCGCATAGGTTTCGTCGCCGCGCATGCCCGCGGCTTGCTGTTCGGCGGACAGCGCGCCGGTGCCGGAGTCGCTCAGCAGGTCGATCGTGACGTCGTCCGCGGTGAGGTTGAACTGGTTGCAGCCGCCCTCGGCGTACCGGCGCTCCCGGTACTCGCGGGTGGTGATGGGGATCGGCTCGACGACCTTGATGCGGTACGGCTCCACGGACTTGCCTTTCTCAGAGCGACATTGCTGTTTTGCGCGCGGGTGTTACGTCGTAGGCCTCGGAGGACAGGTAGACCGTGACTCCGGGGCGTGGGCGGCCCAGTCGCAGTGAGACGTGGGCGATCAGGCCGACGCCGTTCGCGAGCGGTCTGCGGACCATGCTCGCGAGCGCCATGACGAACGGCGCGGTGTCGAGGCCGCACCTGGCCATGATCGCGAGAACGCGCTCACACGCCTCCAGGTCGTCCCGCACGTAGTCGCGGACCGGGATGTAGAGCGAGTAGCCGCTCGGGCGGTCCGTGTCGCCGGACATGAAGGTGTAGCTGGACATCAGCGGGCGGCCGGTGAACGGTCCGGTGCCGCCGCAGGCCAGTGCGACGACGTCGGAGAGGAGTTCCCGGTCGATGTCCGGGGTCGCCGCGGCCGCGGCGACCACGTCCGGGATCTCGGCGGCCTCGTGTGCCACGTAGGTCTTCACCCGCGCTTGTTCGTCGTCCGTCAGGTCGAGTGCGAAGAACGAGAACCGGTCCCGGCCGGTTCGTCGCAGAGCGTGACTCGTCACCGTGTCGTAGGCAGTGCCGAGACCGAGCCTCGTGAGTGCCTCGCGCACCACGGAGGTCGCGCTCTCACGACCACGCGCCTCCGGGTTGAGGTAGACCTTGATCGCGGGTGCCGCGCCCGCCTGGACGATCAGCGAGTACCAGAACGCGAACGCCCCCTGCGGGTCCTCCGGGAGGAACAGGTCGCGCACCGCGTCGAGCTGCCGGACGTCGAGCCGGTGCCTGACCGCCAGCTGCTCGAGCACGCCGAGCGCCGCGCCGGCGTTGGCCCGCAGGTCGGGCCGCTCCTGCTCGGCGAGCGACTCGACGATCATGCGGACCGAGGGCGGTTCGTGCTGGGCCAGGGCCACCGAGAATTCGACCGGGGTGTGGTCGTCGGCGACGTCGGAGGGCCAATGCGGAACTGCCGAGAGCGGCCGTTCGCCGCCGGGCCCCAGCGCCTCAGCCAGCAGTTTCATCGCGCTTTCCGCCGAATCCGCTAATCCGACGGCACGCAGCAGGATCTGCAGCTGGGCAACTGCGAAATCGCGTATTGAGACGGTGGGCACGCTCAAGACGGGGGTCTCCTGATCGGCCGGGGAATCAGGTCGGGGTG
>JAVXWK010000933.1:0-9217 GCA_032230575.1 Pseudonocardiales bacterium
AGCTGGGCGTGCTGATCGGACTGGTGGGCGGCACGATCGTGGCGATTTTGCTGGGCATGACTGATTTTTCGAACGTCGGCGGTGCCACGTGGCTCGGGATCGCTCAGCCGTTCCACTTCGGTGCGCCGCACTTCCCAGTTGCCGCCGTGATCTCCATGTGCGTGGTCATGCTGGTGACCTTCACCGAGTCGACCGCCTCGATGCTCGCGGTCGGCGAGATGACCGGGCGTGCTGTGACTTCTCGTGACCTGGCACGAGGTCTGGCCGCCGAGGGTGTCTCCGGAGTGCTCGGCGGGGCCATGAACGGGTTCCTCGACACCGCTTTCGGCCAGAACGTCGGCCTGGTCGGCATCACGAAGGTGCGCAGCCGGTACGTGGCCGCGGCCGCCGGCGCGATCCTGGTGCTGCTGGGCCTGATCCCGAAGCTCGGCGCGATCGTCGCCGCGCTGCCCGGTCCTGTGGTGGGCGCGGCCGGGCTGGTCATGTTCGCGACCGTCGCCGCCTTGGGCATCGCGATCCTGCGCCGGGTCGACTTCGAGAACACCGGCAACCTGCTGATCGTCGCCGTGACGATCGGCATCGGCCTGCTGCCGGTCGTGGCGCCGAAGATCTACCACTCGTTCCCGGCGTGGGCACAGGTGATCGCGGGCAGCGCCATCACCAGCGCGGCGCTGACCGCGTTCGTGCTCAACCTGCTGTTCAACCACACCCGTCGCAATACTTAGTCGCCTCACGACGTTCTGCCGTCGCCACCGCCCGCGACCCAGGTCAGATCCGCGGGCGAACCGGTGTGCCGGCGGGCAGCCCGAACGCGCTCAGGGCCTTGGCGATCGTCTCGTCGCGCAGGTCCCGGTACTGCGTTCGGTGCAGCTTCTTGGCGCCGAGCCAGGAGAAGTGGTCGTCGATCCATTCCGCGTTTCCCGCACCGTCGGGCGCCGACTCCACGCGGAGCACCTCGACCGGCTTGGGCGGTGAGGTCACGGTGACGATCCTGGGGACGGACTCGCCGCTGCCGAGGACCAGTTCCCCGGCCACGGAGGTGAACTCCTGGCACAGCGTCTGAAGCCCGACCGCCGACTCGTCCGGGTTCTCGTCCGCTTCGATGACCTCACCCGCGCAGAACCACCCCACCCGCTGTCGCACGTACTGCGCTTCCAGAACGCCGTGCCAGTGGTCCTGTTCGAGATGACTTTCGACCGACGCGCGCACGGCCTGTTCCCGTGCCGGGTCCAGTCCCGGTCCCGACCGGCCGAACACCGCGACCACCGCAGCACCTGTCAGGACGATCGCGGAGCAGAGCACGACGAGCACGCGTGGCATGCTCTCAAGGACGTTCGCCGGCCACCGTGGTTCCCCAGCGGGCGCGCAGGGTGTCCGTGAACGCCTCGAACTCCGCCGCCATCGACATCTTGTCCGGATCGAGCAACCACTGCTGCTGCAGCCCGTCGATCACCGCGATCGTGGTGCGCACGATCGTGCCGACCGGGGCGTCTTTCCTGATCTCGCCGCGTTGCTGTCCTGTGTGGACGGCGTCGGTGAGCCAGTTCCGGGTGCCCTCGTAGTGTTCGCGGATCCAGGTGTGGGCCGGGTGCGAGGGTTCGGTGGCCTCCGCGGCCAGGCGGACGAACAGGCCGATCAGCTGCGGGCGGGTCGAGTTGCGGGCCACCAGAGCCGTCAGGGCGTCGAACGCCGCCCAGCCGAGCGGTGGATCGGTGTCGCCGGACAGGAAGTCGCCGTCCTGGCGGTCGCGTTCCTCCAGCACGGCGGCGAGCAGTGCCGCCTTGCTGGGGAAGTGGTGCAGCAGACCGGACTGCGAGAGCCCGGTCCTGGCTGCCACGGCGGCCACCGACGTGCCGCGGAACCCGGACGTGGCGAACAGCTCGGTGGCGACGGCGACCGCTTTGGCCCTCGACTCCTCACCCGAGATGTCCACCCGTGACCTGGCCCGGTACCTGGGCGGGAACGACACGGCTCACCTCACTCCTGATCAGCGGGCAGGGTAACCCGGACGTCGCCGAGCCCGCGGGCGATCAGCAGCTCGCCGCCGCGCAACGGGTGCCAGCCGTCCTCCCAGATCCGTTGGACCCGCGACGAGCACGGCACCTCCACCCGCACGGTCTCGCCCGCCGCCACATCGGCGACCGCCCAGCCGATCAGCCGCACCGGTTCGCTCGCCGGCCGCAGGTAGACCTGCACGATCTCACGGCCGGAGCGTTCGCCGGTGTTGGTGAGCGACACCGACACCGCGCCGACCGCACCGTCCACAGTGGATGCCGATGCCTCGCCGTACTCCCACGTCGTGTAGCCGAGGCCGTGGCCGAACCAGAACAACGGCTCGGACGAGCCGCGGTACCCGATCGCGGTGCCTTCGGTGTAGGGCAACGCGCCGTTCGCCGGCACCGGGGTCGGCGCGTCGGAGTCGGACCGCGGGAACGTGGTGACCAGGCGCCCGGCCGGTTCGATGTGGCCGAGCAGCGCGGCTGCCACGGCGTCACCGGCTTCCTGCCCGGGCAGTCCCGCCCACAGCACGGCGTCGACCTGGGCAAGCCAGGGCATCAGCACGGGCGTCGCGGCGTTCACCACGACCACCGTGCGTTTCGCGGCCGCCGCCACCGCCGCGACCAGAGCGTCCTGCTCGCCCGGCAACGCGAGCGTCGTCTTGTCGAAGCCCTCGGTCTCCTGCTCGTCGGTGAGGCCGACGACCACCACCGCCACGTCGGCCTCGCGCGCGGCCCGCACGGCGGCACCGATGGCGTCGGCGGGAGGACGGGGGACGGGCTGGGTGATGAGACCGACCAGCGCCGAGGCCTCGCGCACCCGTGCGGTGATCCGGTCGCCGGGGGAGACGAGCACCTCGGTCGTCCAGAAAGGCGGCTTCAGCAGCGCTTCCTCCACGATGCCGTCCGCCCACGCCAGCCGGGTCGCGTGCCGCTCGCCGGCGACCTCCAGCGTCCAGTCGCCGAACCCGCGCACGCCGACCAGCATCCGCGTCGGTTCGGCCGGCACGACCTCGCCGGACACCTCGATCGACGCGGCACCCTGCGCCCACCCGCCGTACGCCGCGAGCTCGGCGATCTCCATCTCCCGTGACGCCAGCACCTCACCCGACGCGTCGAACGTCGTGGCGCGGATGTCGCGCAGCACGCCAGGACCAGGAGCCGCGTGCCGGAGCCTCACCTCCACACCGTCCACAACGGACACCTCGTCGCCCAGCAGCGACTTCAGGCCGTCGGCGATGCTGATGACGTGGGGCGGCCGCAGTCCGGCCGAACCGCCTCCCTGGGCGACGGTGTCGATCGCGTGCCGGCCGATCAGCGCGACCCGGGAGTCCTGCAGCGGCAGCACACCGCTGTTCGTCAGCACGGTCATGCCACCCGCGGCGAACCTCCGCAGCTGCTCACGCCTGATCGCACTGTCCGGCGTGGGAAGGTTCTCCGCCCACTTGCGCTCACCGCCGAACGCGCCGGTGCGGGAAGCGAGGAGGAGCAGGCGGCGCAGATGGTCGTCGATGATCGACTCGGAGACCTCGCCTGCCTCGACGGCCGCGACGAGCTTGTCCTCCCAAGGCCCGCCAGGACCGGGCATCACCAGGTCGAGCCCGCCGTTCGCGCTTTCGGCCGTGGACTGCGCGGCGAACCAGTCGGACATGACGAGGCCGTCGAAGCCCCACTCGCCCTTCAGCACGCCCTCGACCAGTTCGGTGTGCTCGGTCGCGGGAATGCCGTTGACCTTGTTGTAGGCAGCCATGATCGCCCACGGCGCGGCGTCCTCGACGACGATCTCGAACGGCAGCAGGTACACCTCGCGCAACGTCTTCGCGTCGAGCTCGGAGCTGACCGTGCGCCGCTCGGTCTCGGACTCGTTGGCCACGTAGTGCTTCGGCGTCGCCGCGATTCCCTTGTCCTGCAGGCCTCGCACGTACGCGGCGGCTTGCGCGCCGGTGAGCAGCGGGTCCTCGCTGTAGGCCTCGAAGAGCCTGCCGCCGAGCGGTGTGCGGTGCAGGTTGATCGTCGGGCCCAGCACGACGTGCACCTGCTGCGCCGCCGCCTCGTCCGCGAGCACCTCGCCGACCTCGCGGGCCAGCGCCGTGTCCCAGTGCTGGGCGAGCAGCGTGGCGTTCGGCAGCACACAGGCGATCACGCCGCCCCTGAGCTCCGAGCCGCGGACACCGGTCGGGCCGTCGGACAGCTTGAGCGGCGCCAGCCCGATCTCCGGCTCCGGCCACAGGGCGAAGAGTGCGGATCCGGTCAGCAGCCGCACCTTTCGGGGCAGGTCCAGGCTCGTGAGCGCCTTCTCTATGTCCATGTCGCCGAGCACACCAGATGCACCGACCGAGTGGTCGGTCGGTATATCTCGTTGTGACCGTGTGGTGATCCTGCCGTGATGTGCCACCGCATGGCGGATCGGCGCCGCCGACCACGCGCGGTGAGTAGGTTCAGCCGGCCTGATGCGGGAACATCGCGAACGACAGGTCGTCCGTGAGCGGCGTGGACATGTGACCCTCGCCCTCGGTGTCCTCAAAGGACAGCAGCGAGCCGGGCCCGAACTCGCGGCGCTCCCCGTCCGACACCGTGACAGCGGCCCTGCCGGTCAGCACGACGAGCCACTGCTTGCGCGGCGCGACGTGCAGCTCCCACTCCGGAGTGCCGCCCGCCGGTTGTTCGACGACCAGCATCGACGACGCCGCGAACGGGCCGGACACCAGCAGTGGCGGCACACCCTCGACCGTGACCGTCGGCGTGCCTTCCACCTCGATGTCCTCGAAGGCCGATTTGCCGTTCTCGTCCGCGAAAACCCTGACGTAACGCATGATCTTCAGGCTACTCGCGATCTTCCAGGTACCGGGTGTGGTCGGCCGGATCCACTACGACACCCACCAGCAGCACGACGGCCAGACCGATGCCGAGCGGTCTCCTCACTGTCCACCTCTGCTGAAACCTCTGTCGGAGAACAGTTTTCGTCACTCCGACGCTGTTTCAGGGGCAGTCGTCGCAATCGTGAGGCGAACACTCGGTGAACGGGTGAGCGGCCTCCCCGAACGGATCGGGGAGGCCGCTGTCGATCAACCCTCGACGCGGTGCGAGGCCCAGAACGACGTCAGGTCCGTCGAGCCCGCCGCGGCTTGTGCCGCTGCCTTGAACTCGGCGGTCGTGGAGACGCCGTACCAGTGCGACTGGGCGTAGGACTTCAGCAGGTTCGCCATCGCCGTGTCACCGATGAGTCGCCGTAGGTCGTGAAGCGTGCACTTGCCGTAGTTGTAGATGACGGTGGAGTAGCGCGAGGAGTGCGCGTCCCAGTACGCCATCGAGTTGCTCAGCTTCTCCGCGCTCGACTGCCAGGTGATGCCGCAGCCGCTGCCGGTCACGCCTCGGTAGAGGTCGGTGGCGTAGTCGGTGAAGCTCTCGTCGAGCCACGGCGAGTTGTACTCGTCGTCGCCCACGATGCCGTAGAACCACTGGTGCGCGATCTCGTGCGGGAGCGCCACGTTCGACACCAGGTCGAGCACGAACCCGGGGTACTCCATGCCGCCGAACCAGAAGTTGTTGTCCAGCACGACGTCCAGCTCCTGGTACGGGTAGTCGCCGAACCGCCCGGAGTGCACGTCGAGGGAGTCCTTAGCGAGCGTCAGCATCGAGTTGGCGTTCGCGCTCGAGATCCCGCTCGTGCCGTACACGTTGACCTTGAAGCCCTTCGGTGAGGTGCCGGAGATCTTCGTGAACGGACCCGCGCCCCACGCGAACTCGCGGACCTTGGCCGCGGTGGCGTGGGTGATCGTGTTGCTACCACTGACAGTCTCGGTCGACGTGCCGGTGGCAGGAGTGAGCAACGACGTCGGGTGCGTGAGGGTGACGTCGAAGTCGCTGATCACGGCGTAGAACGACTCGCCGTTGTTCGTGTACGGGTCGAGGTGCCAGCCCGCGCCGTCACGGACCGCCAGCACCGGCAGGGCGTTGCCGATCATGTTGTACGCGCCGTCGTGGCCGAACCTGTCGGCGCCGCTCGGAACGACGATGCCCAGGTCGAACCCGATGGTCGCGGACTGCCCCTGCGCCAGCGGTGCGGGCAGGGTGATCTTCAAAGCGGTGCAGTTCACGCTCAACGCCGACGGCGTGCCGCCGGTGACGTTGGTGACGGTGATCGGCGTCGTCGGGCAGCTGCCGTGGTAGTTGTCCCAGAGCCGCAGGTACACCTCGGGCAACGCGGTCGGCGCGCCGTTGGTGAAGGTGACCGACTGGTGGCCGGTCCAGGTGTCGCCGGTGGCGTTGGACGTGAGGCTGACCGTGTACTTGGGGTTGGACGGCGTCCGCGTGCCGTCCGCCGGCGGCTGGGAGCTCACGGTCCACGTGAAGGTCGCGCTGCCGCTGTTGCCGGCCGGGTCCTTGGCCGTCACGGTCACGGTGGACGTGCCCGCGGTCGTGGGCGTCCCGGAGATCCGCCCGGCCGCGTCGATCGTCAGCCCGGCGGGCAGTCCGGTGGCGCTGTAGGTCAGCTGGTCACCCTGCGGGTCGGAGGCCTGGATCTGCAGCGACACCGCCTGGCCGGTCTGGGAGGTCTGGTTGCCGGGGTTGGTGACCGACGGGTTCTGCGCGCTGCCCGCGGTGCTGAGCGCGAGGTCGTCGAGCAGGAAGTTCGTGGCCAGGCTGACGTCTTCGGTGCCGGTGACTTTGAGCGTCACCGTCTGCCCGAGGTACGCGGACACGTCGACGCTCTTCTGGACGTAGCCGGTGTTCTTGTCCAAATTGGAGTAACCGGCGACGGTGGTCGAGCCGATCTGCACCGACAGCTTGTCGTACTGGGTGCCGGTGGTCGTCTCCTTGGTGTCGATGTGCAGCCAGTAGGTCAACGTCGCCGAGGTGCAGCCGGCCGGCAGGGTGACCGACTGGGACAACGTGTCCGTGTGCGTGGTGCCGTCGCCGCCGAGCCAGGCGACCTGGGAACCGCCGTGCGCGGGTTCTGCGGTCGTCCCGGTGGAGATCACGCCGGTGGTCTGGGTCCACGGCGACGTCCCGTTCTCGAAGCCGCCGTTGCCGATCACCTGGTCCCCGCACGCGGCGGCGAACGCCGGCGTGGCAGGGGTGGTGAGACCGAACACGGCGGTGACGAGCGCGAGCGCGGCAGGGAGCGCTCTTCTGGTCATCGGAGGAGTCCTTTCTGCAGGGGCAGGCAAAGGGTCATCCGATGGGAGGGCGTCGAGCAAGGACCGGCTGTTCACTGGGAACGAAGAAGCCCGTTTTATCCTGTGGTGTCCCGGAAAGAGCAGCGGACCGATGAGTTTCGCGCGCCTCCTGAGTCGGTATGGATGAAGAGTCCGAACCGAGGAGGTATGCCATGAAGTTCGTGACGATCGGGTACGGCGACCGCGAGGGCTACGACCGGACGGACCCGGTTGTCCGCGACGAGGCGCACGCGCACGACCAGCGCCTGCGTGACGCGGGCGCGGAGCTGGGCATCGCCGGTTCGCCGGTGCAGGTCCGCAACCCCGGCAATGCCGACACGCAGGTGGAGAAAGGTGCGTTCCTGCGGTCCGCTCTGCCGATCGCGGGCTTCGCGATCATCGAAGCCGAGTCGCTGGACGAGGCGATCGAGCTGGTGTCGCACACTCCGTGCGCGGTCGGTCACGGAGTGGTGGAGGTGTGGCCGCTAACGCAGGGGTGACCTGTCGCCCACAGACCACTTGTGGCCGAACGGATCCGTGAACCCACCCTGCCGGTGCGTGCCCCACGGAACTTGATGGTCCACGACCGCCGACCCCTGGACGGCTCCGGCCGCGACAGCACGCGCCATGAAGCCGTCCGGGTCGTCGGTGAACACCTCGATCCGGACACTCGTGACCCCGGCGGGACTGGTCTCCGCGGGATTGTCCGGATTGACCTGGTGGACGAAGAAAGCAGCGCCGCCGATCGACAGACCGGCGACGCCACCGAGGTTCCACAGCTCCGCGGCGCCGAGAGCGGTCCTGTACCAGGCGACCGCGGCGTCGGCGTCCGGGACGATCAGCATCACTGAGATCACCGGTTCTGACATGGTGCCCAGCCTGCCGGATCAGCTCAGAGATCGCTGAGCAACCAGGCCACGTCCCGCACCAGCGCGTGCCGCCAGCCGACGCGGTCGTGCCCGGCGGGGGAGCGGTCGACCCGCACCGTCGCACCCGCCTTCGCTGTCAGTTCTTCCACGGCCTCGCAGTGGCGATGCATCTTGGGCTCGTGCTCGCCGACGTCGAACGCCACGCGCAACCTGGACAGGTCGCGGTCGCGCAGACGTTCCGCGGTGTCGCCACCGGCAGGGCCGTCGAGCGAGATCCCGTGGCCCGGCAGATCTCGCGCCCACCAGAACGAACCGGACTGGCACGCCACCCGTGACACCAGCTCCGGGAAGTCCAGGGCGGCGTTGAACGCGCTGAGCCCGCCGAGACTCTGGCCCGCGACCACGAACCGCTCCAGGTCCACGGTCACGCCGTTCTCCGCCAGCAACGGCAAGAGCTCGTCCTGAATGGCCTGCCACCACTCGGGACTGCTGTACTCGGCGTCGCGATCCCGTGGCGTGGGAAGGAAAACCAGAGTGGGCATCTTGTCACCCATCGCCGACTCGAAGGCGGCCACGGCCGGGTGGACGTACATCCAGTCGTCGCCGTCGAGCAGCAGCACGACAGGTTCGCCGGCCTGGTGCACGCGAACTGTCTTGCGCCCCAACGATCCGTTCCACCGCACGCGCAACGAAGGCACGTCCAGCACCTCGTCCGGCCCGACGACCGGCCAGTGCGGCTGCGGCTCCAGACCGGGAGTGGTGAAGATGGAGCGGTTCGGGCCGGCGCCGGCGGGGTTGGCCGGGTCGGCGTGCTCCTCACCGTCGAAGAAGTGGTAGGTCACGCGCAGCCGCGGCGGCATCTCGACCTCGGCGGACCAGACACCCCCGGCCTCCGTGAACGAGACCGGCTCCAGCACGTCCTCGAACCGCACCGAGCCGGCAGAGGTCCAGTGGAAGGTCGTCATCGGGCCACCGCCAGCTGGTAGGAGGAGTCTCGGCCGAGAAGCTCGCGATGGGTGCCTTCCCCTGAGACGCGGCCGTCGTCGAGCACGATCACGCGGTCGGCCACGTCGAGCAGTGCCGGGCTGCTGGTGATCACGACCGTGGTCCGGCCGCGGCGCAACGCGGTGACGTTGCGGGCGATGAGCTGTTCGGTCACCGCGTCGACGGCCGTCGTGGGATCGTGCAGCAC
>JAVXWK010000945.1:0-4579 GCA_032230575.1 Pseudonocardiales bacterium
TCGCCGCTCTCGACTACGTGGTGCGCACCAACCCCCGCGTCGACGCCTCACGTCTCGCGGTGATGGGCCACTCGATGGGTGGTGGCGGAGCTTTGCGCGCCGCGACCAGCCGTCCGTCGCTGCAAGCCTCGATCCCGCTGGCCGGCTGGCACTCCACCAAGAGCTGGCCGGGAGTCAAGGTGCCGACCATGCTGCTCGGCGGCCAGAGCGACCCCACCGCGCCCGACTCGCAGCACTCGATCCCGTTCTACAACTCGATCACGGCCGCGCCGGACAAGGCGTTCCTCGAACTGCGCGGCGGTGATCACTCGACTCCCCGCAGCGACAACGTGACGGTGCGGAAGTACACGCTGTCGTGGCTCAAGCGGTTCGTGGACGACGACCTGCGCTACGACCAGTTCCTCTGCCCGGCCCCGACGCCGAACACGCTCATCTCGGCCTACAAGGACACCTGTCCGCACGCCTGAGTTCTGACCGGATCGCCGTGCCGGCGCGCGACAGCCCGGCACAGCCCTTCAACGATGAACGGCGCTTTTGTCCACCTCAGGTGGACAAAAGCGCCGTTCATCGACCACGGGCGTTACTCGTAGGCGATCGCGTCCAGGACGTTGAGGCGCGCGGCCCGGATCGCGGGCAGGATCGCCGCGATCACGCCGACGACCGCCGCCACCACCAGGTACTGGACCATGGTGACCCAGGGGAACCCGATCTCCGAGATGCCCTCGTCCTTCAACGCCTGCACGGTCGCGAGACCCAGCGCCACACCGACCGCGAGGCCGAGCACCGCGCCGAACACCGAGATCACCACCGACTCGACGGTGATCATCCGCATCACCTGCGACCGCCGCATGCCGATGGCCCGCAGCAGACCCAGTTCGCGGGTCCGCTCGATCACCGACAGCGCCAGGGTGTTGATGACGCCGAGGACCGCGATGAGGATCGCCAGCGCCAGCAGGATCTGGATCATCAGCAGGACCGTGTCGAACTGCGAGGTCGTCTGCTTCACGAACGCGCTGCGGTCCTGGACGGTGATCTCCGGGTTGTCGGAGAACAGCGGCTCGACGCGCTTCTGCACGTCCGTCGCATTCGTCCCGGGCTTGACCTGCACGAACGCCTGGCCGATGCCGTCGGAGCGGAAGCTCGTGCTCGCGGACTCCGGCAGCACCATCGCGCCCTGCAGCACCTGCGACTTGGCCCAGACGAACGCGACCGTGTAGGTCTTCGGCTCGGCCTTGGCCAGCTGGAGCGTCACCGTGGTGCCGGTCTTCCAGCCCTTCTCGGTCGCGAGGCCCTCGGGGATCGCGATCTGGTCGTCCTTCAGCGGCGCGATGTCGCCCGACAACGGCTTGAGGCCGAACATCGTCTTCATCGCGGACATGTCGGTGACCGCGACGGCGAACATCTGCGAGTCACCCTGCAGCACGCCGTCCGACGACCAGCCGAACGCCGAGCTCACGCCGTCGGTCTTCTCGACCTTCGCGAGCACGTCTCGCTTGAACGTCGCGGGCGCGCCCTCCATCTGGCCCTCGCCGGAGATGATCAGGTCGGTCTGCAGCTGACCCGCGGCCAGCTTCTCGATCGACTTGGTCGCCGACGTCAGCACCACGCTCACACCGGTGATCAGCGAGATGCCGACCATCAGCGCGGCCGCGGTGATCGCGGTCCTGCGCGGGTTGCGGGCGGAGTTCCTGCGTCCCAGCAAACCCGGCATCGACCACGACAGCAGGCGGCCGATCAGCGACACCATCGGTTTGGACAGCATCGGCGTCAGCAACGCGACACCGACGAACGCCACCAGGATGCCGCCGAAGATCAACGGCAGCGACTGCTGCTTGAACCCGAAGCCCAGGCTCGTGCCACCCAGCGCGACCACGGCCGCGCCGATGATCGTGATCTTCGTCAGCGGACGGTCCGGCGTCGCCGCCTCCCGCATCGCCGCGACCGGCGCGATCCGCGACGCCCGCAGCGCCGGCATCACGGCCGCGATCACGGTGACGATCATGCCCACCGCGAACGACGAGATGACCGCCGACAGCGGCACGCCGATGCCCGCCAGGTGCAGGTTGCCGCCACCGACCGTGCTGAAGATGTTGGCCAGCAACGCACCCACGCCGATGCCCGCCCCGAGGCCGACGATCGACGCGATCAGGCCGATCACCAACGCCTCCAGCACCACGGACCCGATGACCTGGCCGCGTGACGCACCCATCGACCGCAACAGCGCGAGCTCCCGCGTGCGCTGGGCGACGATGATGGAGAACGTGTTGAGGATGATGAAGATGCCGACGAACAACGCGATGCCGGCGAAGCCGAGCAGCACGTAGTTGAAGAACTTCAGGCCCTCGTTGATCTGGTCGGCCTGCTCCTTCGCCAGCACGGCACCGGTTTTGACGTCGTAGCCGGAGCCCATCCTGGCCGCCACGGCGTCGCGCAACGCGTCGTCCGTCGTGCCCTGCGCCGCCGTCACGGTGACGCCGGAGAACACGTTCTTCTCGCCCAGCAACAACTGTTGCGCGACGGGCTCGGTGAACGCCACCGACAGCTCGCCGCCCAGCGAGTCGCGGCCGCCCGCGTACTCGTAGATGCCGGTGATCTTGAAGGTCTTCTTGGGCTCCAACGTGAGCAGCGAGATGTCGTCGCCCACCTCGAACTGGCCGGTCGACGCCAGGTACGCGCCGACCGCGACCTCGTTCTCGGACTGGGGCGCCTTGCCGTCCCGGATCTTCTCCTGGCCGGTGCCCGTCCAGTTGAACCCGAGCCGGGGCGCGCCCGACGTGGTCATGACCTTGCCGTTCTTGCCGATCGGCCGTGCGGAACCCTGCACGTCCCCGACGGCGGACGCCACTCCCGGCACCGACTTCACGTCGGCGATCGCCTGGGGCGTCAGCGGTTGCGGCTGCTTGCCCTTCTCCTGGTGCGGCGACACCGAAACGTCCACATTGGCGAAAGCCGACGAGAACAGGTCGGTGAACGAACGCTGAAGCGTGTCGGTCAGCACGAACGAACCGGACACGAACATCACGCCCAGCACCACCGCGAGCGCGGACAGCACCAGCCGGAGCTTGCGCGACAGCAAGCTCTTGATAGTCGCCTTAAACATGCGGCACCGCGACAGAGTCGAGGTGCTTCATCGTCTCCAGAACCTCTTCGGAGGACGGCGCCAGGAGCTCGCGGACGACGTGGCCGTCCTTGAGGAAGATGACGCGGTCCGCGTACGAAGCGGCGTTCGGGTCGTGCGTGACCATCACGATCGTCTGCCCGAACTCACGAGCGGACCGCTGCAGGAACCCCAGAACCTCGGCGCCGGACTGCGAGTCCAGGTTGCCGGTCGGCTCGTCGGCGAACACGACATCGGGTCGCGACACGAGCGCACGCGCACAAGCCACACGCTGCTGCTGACCACCCGAGAGCTGCGTCGGCCGGTGGGTCAGCCTGTCCCTCAGACCCACCGTGTCGACCACGACGTCGAACCACGCCTTGTCGATCTTCTTGCCACCGATCGCGAGCGGCAGCGTGATGTTCTCCTCCGCGGTCAGCGTCGGCAGCAGGTTGAACTGCTGGAAGACGAAGCCGACCTTGTCGCGCCGCAGCTCCGTGAGACCGCGGTCCCGCAGCCCGGTGACCTTCGTGTCCCCGATCCACACCTCGCCGCGGGTCACGTCGTCGAGGCCCGCGAGGCAGTGCATCAACGTCGACTTGCCCGAACCCGACGGCCCCATGATCGCAGTGAAGCGGGACCTCTCCAGCTCGACGCTCACCCCCGCGAGCGCGGTCACGGCAGCGTCGCCGGACCCGTATTCCTTCCACACGTCGACGGCTCTCGCCGCGACACCTTCGGACGCGCTCACTGTCTGTCCCCTCCTGTGGCCTTTTGTGCGCACCATCTTCGGCGACGCGAGCACACCGAAGGGTCAGGTTCTCCCCTGAGAGAACCCTGAAACCAGTGTGCCCCTACCCCCGAGTGGACACGCTGAGAAACCTCTCAGCTTCACTGCGTGTGCGTCGTCGCCGCGGGCGCTAGGGGAACGGTATTTCACTGCCGCCACAGCGTCTTGACACTTCCGGATCCGATCCGGTCAACTTCCGTCGCGATCGGAGGAACGCATCAGTCCTCAATGGATTCCACGGCGGATGGGCTGCACCACGCGAAGTCCCGTGCGAGCCGCGTTCTCGGTGAGCCAAGTGACGAGTCCGTCACCGTACGCACTTGCCGGCCGGATCCAGTCGTACATGCGCCGCGCGAAAGAAGAGTTGAACGCGATCACGTCGTCCACCATGAGCACAGGGTCTTCCTGGGCGGCGACGTCCCGGAAGCCACCGAAGAAGACCCTGCTCGCACCCAACTCACGGGCTTTGTCCGCCACCCCGAAGAAAGCCGACCCGCGCCCGTGTGCGCGCACCACCAGCTGATGCGCACGGAAGTCGGTGTCGAGGAACTCATCGGCGTACGTGCCGTCATCGGCCAGCACCAGCACGTTGGTGCCGCCGGGGAGCGCCCCGACCTGCCCAGGATGCGTGATGCCGATGACGTTGATGCCCACGAAGCCGATCCTCGCGGACTTGTGTTAACCCTTGGCAG
>JAVXWK010000954.1:0-5968 GCA_032230575.1 Pseudonocardiales bacterium
GATGTGCACGCGGGTGATGTGCTCGCGGTGCCGGTCACGGGTGCGTACCACCACGCGTTGGCCTCGAACTACAACCAGGTGTGCCGTCCGCCGATCGTCGCGGTGCGGGACGGGGTCCCGCGGCCGATCGTGCGGCGGGAGACCGAGGAGGACCTGCTGCGCCGCTATGTTTGATCGTTTCGCTCCACGGTCGAACGTGTGTTCCTGACAGCCGCGTTCGGCGTGGACTCGTTGCAGGCGTTGCTGCTCAGCGTCCACGCCGTCCGGATCAAGCTGGCCGAGTCGGGCAGCACCCTGGACTGGCTGGGCATGTCCGAACTCGGCCTGCCGGTCGCGCCGACGTTCAACTGGCGAACACGGGGTAGTGGTCGGACAGATCGGTGTAGGTGTACTTGCGTCCCCACGACGTGATCGACCACTCAGGACTCTTCACGCGCCGGGTCTCGTTGCGCAGCACCGGTCCCTGGATCGTCAGCACGTAGTCGAGGTGCTCCGACGCGTACTCGGGCCCGTACTGGTCGCGGCAGATGCTGTTGTCAGCGCAGTCCCACGAGAACGGATGCCCGGCGACCTCAGGTGTCGACGCACCCAGCTCGGCCACCATCCGCGGGAACTCCGGACCGGCCTTGACGACATTCATGTCGCCCGCCACGTACACCGGCTCGGACGCGGGGATGTCGCGAGAGGCCAGGAACGACCTGATCTCGGCGCGTTGCGTCGCCCGGTATCCACCAGGAGCCGAGGTGCAGGTCGAGTCCTCCGCCTGCATGTGGGTGCCGATCACGTGGATCGGCCCGGACGGCGCGTCGATCCGCACGTACGCGAACCCCTTGTTGGAGAACCAGTCCGCGCCGCACGCGTCGTGGTAGATGTGCTGCACGCGAGTCGTGATCGGCCATCGGCTCAGCACCGCGACTCCACCGTCCTCCGGCGTCGACGAGCTGTAGGCGCCGGAGGTCTGGTCCCATCCGGCGGTACTGCGGCCCAGCACAGGGGTCTGGTGCGGGTAGGTGTCGCGGAGGTTGGCCAGCAACCGGTCAGAGGCGGCGTTGTCGAACGCTTCCTCCAGCACCACGACGTCCTGACCGTTCAGCGCACCGGTGCTGTCGATCAGGTCGGCACGCTGCAGCTGACCCCAGTTCGGGTAAAGGTTCCGCGACAGCATGAACACGTTGTAGGTGGCGATCTTCGGAGCGGCCGGGGCGGCGACCGCGGGAGCGGCCGAGATCGTCAGCGCGACGGCGGCGGCGAGCGTGATCAGGCGCATGAGGCCCGATCGTGACGGACGTGAATGTCTTTCACAACCGCCGGACCATGACCCGATGGTGTCGTATCGATCAAGCACGGATGGATCCGAGGCGGGTAACACCACGTGCCACACCGGCGACTGACTTCTTGCCTGAGCCGTCCAGTCCGCCGGGGGAGAACCGCCGTGCCGCGCGAGATCGAGTTCGTCGTCGTGGATCCGGACGGCGATGCCCTCGCCGCCAGTGAGGCGAGCGAAGGGTTGCTGGAAGAGCTGGACCGGCTCGCCTTCGACCGCCTGGACCGGGCCACCACGACGACGGACGAGCGGGGCACTCGGTCCGGCACCGTCGCGGTCGTCGGCACGCTGGTCGGGATCGTGTCGTCGCCCGCCGTGATGCGCGGGGCGGTGGAGGTCGTGAAGAGCTGGCTCGTGCGGCGGGAACGCGGGACGGTGAAGATCACCTGCGGCGAGGACGTGCTCGAGCTGAACGCGGTGTCGAAGTCCCAGCAGGAAGCGCTGGTCCAGGCGTTCCTGGATCGGCACGCCGCGGAGATCGACACGGACTGACATGGCCCGCAGATGCCTGATCATCGCGAACCAGCACTACGAGGACTCGGTGTTCGGCGAGTTGCCGGGGGCGGCTCAGGACGCCGTGGCGCTGTCCGAGGTGCTGACCCGGCCGGAGATCGGCGGCTTCGACGTCACCGTGCTCCAGGACGCCGGCAGCACGAAGTTCCGGCGCGCGGTCGAGTCGTTCTTCCACGACGCCGCCCGTGACGACCTGCTGTGGTTGCACATCTCCTGCCACGGCATGAAGAACCGCGACAACCGCCTCTACCTGGTCGGGTCGGACACCGAGAACGACTACCTCGCCGCGACCGGAGTCGACTGCACGTTCGTGAGCGACCAGGTGGAGAGCTGCCGGTCGAACCAGATCGTCGTCTTCCTGGACTGCTGCTACAGCGGCGCCTACAGCAGGGGCCTGCGCACCCGCGGCACGGAGTCGGTCGACGTCGCCGAGGCGTTCGAGGGGCGTGGCCGGGTGGTGATCACCGCGTCGAACGCCCTGCAGTTCAGCCACGAGTCCGTGCTCAGCAGCCGGGACGCCGCCGAGCCGTCGATCTTCACGCAGGCGATCGTGAACGGGCTGCGCACCGGCGACGCCGATCTCGACCTCGACGGCAGCATCAGCGTCGACGAGCTGTACGAGTACATCTACCGGGAAGTGCGCACCCGGCTGCCGAACCAGACGCCCACCCGCAGCGTCTCCAGCGCGGAAGGCACGCTCGTGCTGGCCCGCAACGTCCGCACCGCCTCGGCGCAGCTGCCGGCCGAGCTGGTGCGGGCGAGCCGGAGTCCGTTGAGCTGGCAGCGGATCGGGGTCGTGCACGAGCTGGAGAACCGGCTCGGCAGCCGCCACGAGGTGGTCCGCGCGGCCGCCGCGGACCTGCTCGCCGACCTCACGCGCGACGCCGATCCCGTCGTGGCAGCGCAGGCGCGGGCGATGTGGGTCAGCCGTGGCCTCGGCGAGCTTCCCGTTGGCGCGCAGGCAGAACACGAGGGCTGGGACCACGTCTACCGCGCGATCGGCATCGACTTCGGCACCACCAACTCGGCCGTCGCCGCAGTGGTCGCCGGCGAGTGTCAGATCGTGCTCAACGAGTTCGGCAACCGCACCACGCCGAGCATCGCCGCCCTCGCCGCGGACGGGGAGTGGCTCGTCGGGGAACGCGCGAAGAACCAGGCGGCGGCCAACCCAGGGCGCACCTTCTCGTCGATCAAGCTGAAGCTCGGTTCCGGGTGGTCCACGGAGATCGACGGCAGGCGGTACACCGCCGAGGACATCGCGGCGATCATCCTCCGCCATCTCAAACGAGCCGCGGAGCGAACGCTGAAGTCGCAGCTCATGGACGTCGTGCTCACCGTGCCCGCCTACTTCACCCTGGCCCAGCGCCGGGCGTTGGTCGAGGCGGCGCAGCAGGCGGGGCTGGTGGTCCACCGCGTGGTGACCGAGCCGAACGCCGCGGCGCTCGCTTACGGGATGGACGACAGCCTCGACAGGACCGACGGCGCGATCAACTGGGTCATGGTGCTGGACCTGGGCGGCGGCACGTTCGACGTGTCGGTGCTCGACGTCGGGTTCGCCGGTGCGACAGCTGAGGATCCGGAAAACAACATCGTCATGACGGACGTCTACGCGATGAGCGGGGACAACCGGCTGGGTGGCGACAACTGGGACCAGCGGATCGCCGAATGGTTGTGCGCGAGGTTCCAGGCGGCCCACGGCATCGATCTCACCGCGAACGCGTCGGCGATGCGCCGAGTGCTCGAGGCGGCGGAGCGCGCGAAGATCGAACTGTCCGGAGCCTGGTCGGCTTCGATCGTCGTGCCGTACGTGGCGGCCGGGATCACGCTCGAGGAGGAACTCACCCGCGAGCGCTTCGAGCAGATCAGCGCCGATCTGCTCGACCGCGTTCGCCGGCCGGTCGAGCAGGCGCTCGAGGACGCGGGCGTCAAGATCAACCAGATCAGGCAGGTGTTGCTGGTGGGCGGGGCCGCCCGCATGCCGGCGATCGGAGCGCTCGTGACGGCGCTGACCGGAACCGCGCCTCGCCGCGGCCTGATTCCGGACGGTGTGGCGGTCGGTGCCGCGATCCAGGCGGGCGTTCTGCGGGGAGAGGTCAGGGACGCGCTCCTGGTCGACGCGATTCCGTGGTCACTGGGCATCAAGATCGATGACGGGGTGTTCATGAAGCTGGTCGAACGCAACACCAACGTCCCGACCAGGCGCAGTGAGATCTTCTCCACCGCCGACGACAACCAGACGTCCGTGCAGATCCGGGTCTACCAGGGAGAGCACGAGCGCGCCGAGGACAACCTCCTGCTCGCCACGTTCACGCTCGCCGGCCTGCCCAGGAGTCCCCGGGGCACGCCGCGGATCGAGATCATGTTCAACATCGACGCGAACAGCTCGGTGGAGGTGAGCGCCCGGGATCTGGGCAGCGGTGCGGAACGGCGGATCGTCCTCGACGCCGAGAACGCCCGCACCGTGGCCGAGGCCGACCCTCGCGCGCGACTGAGCGTGATCCGCGGCGAACGCGAGATCGACCTCAACGAACTCGGTTGAGGTCCGCCCCCGACTTGTCGACCAACGCGCGCATGGCCTCGTAGGCGGCCTCGGGGTCGCGCGCGGAGATCGCGTCCAGCACCGCGCGGTGCGACGGCACGGGGTCGTCCTCCACGCTGCCGTGCACGAGCTTGTCCCGCTCCGCCAGCCCGATCGCGAGGATCCGCTCGACCTGCGTGAGGAACGCGTTGTGCGTGGCCGCCATCAGCAACCGGTGGAACTCCAGATCGGCGCGCACGGTCGCGGCCAGGTCACGCGCGGACGCCATCCGCTCCACAGCGCCGCCGAGAGCCTCGATGTCGGCGTCGGAAGCCCGCTCGGCGGCCAGGCGAGCGGCGGCGGGTTCGACGATCACCCGCATCTCGGTCAGCTCGTCGAACAGCCCGTGGTCGGCACCGGCCTCGGTCTGCCAGCGCATCACGTCGGTGTCCAGCAGGTTCCACGACGACCGCGGCTGCACGAACGTCCCGCGCTTCTGCCGCGCGTCGATGATGCCCTTGGCGGACAACACCTTCAGGGCCTCGCGCAACGCGGTCAGCGACACGTCGAGCTCTTCGCGCAACGCCGGGAGGTCGAGGGTGTCGCCCTCGCCGATCTCGCCGGCGAGGATCCGGCCCGCCAGCGCCTCGACGGTCTGGCCGTGCACGCCTCGTAGCCGCTTCTCGCTCATGGGGTCAGATCATACGGCACATCATAAATTATGAATTATTCTTGACTTGATCATGGTCGCGGCGCAGTCTGTCCGCCATGGACAGGCGTCACTTCCTCCGCGTCACCGCCGCCGCGGGCGCTGGTTTGCTGGTCAGCGGCACAGCATCCTGCGCCACGTCGGCGTCTTCCGGCCCGGTCTCCCAGACCGCGGGCACGGCCACGATCCAGTCGAACCTCTCGGCGCCCGCGGCGAAAGCGGCGATCGAGGCACTGGTGAAGGCGTTCAACGACAGGAAGGGTTCGCAGGTCTCGGTCAACACCGTTGCCTCGGAGACCTTCCGCACCCAGCTGCCGAGCTACCTGACCTCGGCCAACCCGCCCGACCTCTTCACCTGGTACCCAGGCGCGCTGCTCACCGGGTACGAGAAGAAGGGCCTGCTGCTCGACGTCAGCGACGTCTGGCAGACCATGGGCGACTACCCGCAGGCGTTCAAGACGTTGAGCGGCAAGGTGTTCGTGCCGACCACCACCTACTGGTGGTCGTTCTTCTACCGCAAGTCGAACTTCGCCAAGTGGGGCGTCACCCCGCCGAACAACTGGACCGAGTTCGTCGAGCTGTGCAAGGTCCTGCAGACCAAGGGCGTCATCCCGCTCGGCATGGGCGCGGGCTCCGACTCGCCGTGGACCGCCTCCGCCTGGTTCGACTACTTCAACATCCGGATCAACGGCGCGCCGTTCCACCGCGAGCTGCTCGCGGGCAAGCAGCGGTTCGACGACCCGAAGGTCAAGGCGATCTTCACGCCGTGGCGCGAGATCCTGCCCTACACCGACCCGAACGGCACCGCGATCGGCTTCCAGGAAGCCACGACCGCGATGCTGCAGGGCCGCACCGCCATGTTCCTCACCGGCGCCTTCTTCGCCGACGCGGCCCCGAAGGACGC
>JAVXWK010000966.1:0-9104 GCA_032230575.1 Pseudonocardiales bacterium
TTGTCGTCTCAGGTGGTCGGAGCAGAGGATGGGGCCCGCTCCTGATCCCCGCCTGATGGGATGCTCGTGTCTTCTTGCGGTCTGCGTCGTCTTGAGTTGAGCGTTGCCGAGCCTGAGAAAACGGTGGACTTCTTCGCCGCGGTTCTCGGTTGGGCGGTGATAGCGGAGCCGGGCGGGTCGTTCACGGGCTGGGTCGGTGACAGACTCGCGGCTCAAGTTGTTGCGGGGCAAGAAGGTTGGCGTGTGTTCTTCGGTGGTGACGAGCCGCGCGAGCTGACGGCGGATTCCTCTGTGGACACTGGCCGGGTGCTGCACGGTCCGTGGGCTCCGGCGCCGCGGCACGGTGAGCCGTGCTGGGTGGAGCTGATGGCCGAGGTGCCGGACGACGAGTTCTGGGTGGGGGAGCTCGGCTGGCAGATCAGGCCGGGCACGGATGATTTCGTGTTGTACACGTCGTCGCGGCACGGTGATCCGCGTCCGGTGGCGGGACGGTTGAGGACGGCGCGGCCGCAGGGCTGGCAGACGTACTTCGCGGTGGACGATGTCGCGCGGGCGTGTGCGCGAGTGTCCGAATTGGACGGTCGGGTGCTGTTGGAGCCCACGACCGTGCCAACCGGACTCGTCGCGTCTGTGGAAGGCCCGCACGGTGGTGCCTGTGTGTTGCTGGAGAACCCCGGGGGCTGGGGCGGGAACTGGGCTAGCTAGCGGGGTCGCGGTCGAACCACGCCACGGCCAGCAGGATCAGCCCGGTGGCGATGCTGACGCCGGAGTTGATCAGCAGGTCCGAGGTGGCCATGCCGATCTCGCGGCCCCAGTACGCGAGCTGTGACCCAGCGTCCCAGAACAGGTACATCAGCGCGTTGATGACGATGAGCTTGCGGCGGTCGGCTGCCCGCCGCAGGCCCATCGCCACCACGGTCACCGCGATGATGATCACGTGGTAGCCGGCGACGCTGTACCACTGGAACGCGCGTGTCGGGGTCATCTCGCCGCCGAGGTAGGCGCGGTCGGTCAGTTCCGGGGAGAACGTGAGCACGACGGCCTGCAGCAGGTTGAACGCGATGTAGACCCAGAGGACGATCTTCATCCAGAGTTTCATCGACGGGTCAGGCGTCCAGCTCGGGCGGGAAGCCGCCGGTGGCGATGGGGCCCCAGGAGTCGATCGTGACGCGGATGAGGGACTTGCCCTGGCGCAGCATCGCGGCCCGGTACTCGTCCCAGTCGGGGTGCTCGCCGGCGATGCAGCGGTAGTACTCGACGAAGTCGTCCAGCGCCTCCGGCAGGTCGAGGACCTCCGCGGTGCCGTCGATCTGCACGTACGCGCCGTCCCAGTCGTCGGAGAGCACGCACATCGTGACGTTCGGGTCGCGGCGGGCGTTGCGGACCTTCGCGCGCTGCGGGTACGTCGAAATGACGATGCGACCGGATGAGTCGACGCCGCAGGCGACGGGGGAGACCTGCACTCCGCCGGTGGAGGAGCGGCGGGTGATCAGGACGCCGTGGTGGCGGGAGCGGAGGAACTCGAGCAGCTGCGGCCGGTCGACGACGTCGGCCGTGGCGATCTTCGGCATGATGTGCAGCATGGCACGGTTCACCTCGTTCGACGGCACCGAACTCGCCTACCGGGAAACCGGCGAGGGCGCCCCGCTGCTCGTGCTCGCGGGCGGCCCCGGCAGGGCCTCGGAGTACCTGGGGACCCTCGGCGGGCTGGACGCGCACCGCCGGTTGGTGATCCTGGACAACCGCGGTACCGGTGAGTCGGACGAACCGGAGGATCCGTTCACCTACCGGCGGGACATGCTGGTCCGCGACGTGGAGATGCTGCGCCGCCACCTGGGCCTGGACGTGGTGGACGTGCTGGGTCACTCCGCGGGCGCCGGGATCGCGATGGGTTACGCCGCGGACTTCCCGGATCGCGTCGGCAAGCTCCTGCTGCTCACCCCGGCGCTGCGCAGCGTCGGCCTGTCGCCGGAGCAGAGCGACTGGGACACCTTCCTGGCCGCCCGCGTGAACGAGCCGTGGTTCGAGGGCGCGACGACGGCGCTGGCACGCAACGCCGCCGGTGACGACTCGGTGGAGAACCGCGTCGCCGCCTCCCCGCTGCTCTACGCCCGCTGGGACGACCGCGCCCAGGCCCACGCGAACGCGGAGCTGGGTCAGTGGAAGTACCACGTGGCGCTGGGCTACAACGCCGAGGGCGCGTTCGTGCCGGGCATCCTGCGCCGCGCGATGACGGACTTCGACCACCCCGTGTTGGTCTACGCGTGCACCGAGGACCCGATCTCGCCGGTGCGCCGCTGTGCCGAGCTCGCGGACCTGTTCCCCGACGTCACGATGTACGTGCACGAGGGCGTGGGCCACTATCCGTGGGTGGAGGACCCGGACACGGTGTCCAAGCAGCTCGCGACGTTCCTGAACGCCTAGGCCGAGAAGACGCGGTCGCGGCCGGAGTCCTTGGCGTGGTAGAGCGCCTCGTCCGCGGCCAGCAGCAGCGGGCTGAGCTCGGTCGCCGTGTCGGGGAAGACCGCGGCGCCCGCTGAGGCAGTCAGGCCGGTGATGACGCGGGTCTCGCCGCCGCGGTCGACGACCTCGACCTCGAGGCGGGCGATGTCGAACCGCAGGCGCTCGGCGGTGGCCAGGACCTCGTCGGTGCCGACACCGGGCAGCAGGATCGCGAACTCCTCGCCGCCGAAGCGGCCGACGAGGTCGTAGGAGCGGACCGCGTGCCTGAGCGCGTCCGCGACGGCCCGCAGCACGCGGTCGCCGGCGAGGTGGCCGTAGGTGTCGTTGATCTGCTTGAAGTGGTCCAGGTCGAGGATCATCAGGCCGACGGTGGACACGAGGCGGCGCGCGCGGGCGATCTCGCGGCCGGCGACGTCGTGCCAGAACGTGGCGTCGACCAGGCCGGTCTTGGAGTCGGTGCGGGCGGCGACGCGGAACTGCGGCAGCAGCAGGCCCATGTGCAGGGCCAGGACGGTGAGCAGCAGGATCGGGGTGAGCCACGGGCGGGCGGTCGCGATGATCGCGAAACCGGAGCCCAGGCCGACCGAGGCGGTCACGATCAGCACGTCGGACGCGTGGCCCAGCGCGGTGCGGACGGGGTTCGTCCGGTTCGTCATGACGATGGCGCCCACGACCAGGGCGTAGTTGACGAACCAGTAGAGGAATCCGGAGATCACGAGGGCGAGCAGGCCTCGCGGTCCGTCCAGCTCCGCCGGGTTCGTCGCGGAGAACATGGCCAGCACCCATTGCGCGGCGGCACATCCAAGTACGACAGTGGCGGCGGAGAACAGTTTCCGGTAGAGGACCGCACGGCGTTTGTAGACCCGCAGCCACGCGTGCAGGTAGATGGCCAGCACGAGCAGAACGACGAGTGGCATGGGGAGTACGAGCACGCCCGCGAACTGCCACACGGACTGCATCTGCGCGTGAGGAACACCCTCAGAGGAGATCTCGCGGATGCGTTCGATGCCGTGCGCCGCTTCCATGTGCACGAGCGCCGCCACGGTGAGGGCGCCCAACCACACCCAGTGGCGCACCTCGACAGGGGTAAGCCGTGCGGTCGCGAGCGTGACGAGTGCCGCAGCCACGGCAATCGTCACGACGTAGGCCAGCACAGCAGGAGGAAGGGACCATAGCTTCCACCGGCGCGGGTCGAGCCAAGGCACGCTGCCACCCCCACCGAAAACCATCAGGAACCAACCACTGTAGCTACCGGGTCACGCGAAGTCGTGGCTCCATGTGGGGGACCTCACCCTGAGTAGTCCTCGCGTTCTCACCCCCATTTGTGTCACCGAAAATCCCACAAGGAGACGGTCATGATGAACCGCGCGCTGTCCACCGACTGGACCTTCGTTTCCGCGTCCACGGACTGGACGTTCGCCTCGACCGACTGGACGTTCGCGTCGTCGACCGACTGGACGTTCGCCTCGACCGACTGGACCCGTGGCTCGACCGACTGGACGGTGTGAGAACAGCCTGATGCCGGCTTGGCGGCGGAGGGTGCCGAGGGTGGCACTCTCCAACGCCGCCGGGCATCACGTTTTGTCACCATGACAGTGCCCGCACGGCCTCGCACCGGCTGAATCGCGACTCTGCCGCCGCAATCCGCGGGGTGGACGTCGTGAGGAGTGAGGGAGTGCTCGCGTCCGGGCTCGGCCACCGCGCCGCGACCCGCCGGGCTCGAGCGAGCCTGCGGGATCAACCGTCTAACCGGCCTGCTCCAGCAACCGCGCGCTCTGCCGCCACCACCACACCGCCCCGCCCGCGGCCCCCCCCCCCACCAGTCCCCCCGCCGCCCCCACGTCGTGCGCGGGCCACCACTCCGCCAGCGCGCCCGCCGCCGCGATCCCCAGCCCCTGCGACACCCGCAACGCCGTCACCGCCAGACCGAACGCCTGCCCGCGCACCTCGTCCGGCACGATCCGCACGAACGTCGTGTTCGCCAGCAACTGGTAGCCGCTGGCCGCACCCGACAACGCGAACAGCACCAGCGACCACACCAGGCTCGGCGCGAACACCATCGGCACCAGCACCGCGCACGACACGACCGACAACCACGGCATCGACCGCATCCCCAGCTCACGCGGCACCCTGGCCAGCACCACCATGCCCAGCGCCGCGCCCACCGCGTACGAGCCGAAGATCGCCCCCACCGCCGCCGGACCCGCGCCCAGCTGCGCCGCGAACGGCACCGCCAGCGCCTCACCCACGATGTAGAAACCGGACACGCACGCCAGCGCGACCAGTGCCCGCAACCGGTGATCACGCCACACCAGCCGCGTCCCGCCCGCCAGATCCGCGGGCCACGCCCGCACGCGCCGTCCGCCTGGCGCAGGCCGGTCGAGCAGGAACAACCCCACGACCAACGCCGACACCAGGAACGTCACCGAGTCCGCCACCAGCACCGGTCCCGGCCCCAGCCACGCCACCAGCGCCCCGCCGGTGAGGAACCCGGCGACCTGCGCCACCTGCGTCACCGTGCTCAGCACGGCCTGCCCCAGCGGATACCGCTCGTCGGGCAGGATCTGCGGCAGCAACGCCGCCCGCGCCGCCCCGTGCGGCGCCCCCGCGAACTGCACCAGCACCAACAGTGCCGCCAACGCCCACAGGGGCATCAGCGGCACGGCCATCACCAGCAGCAGGGCCGCCCGCACCAGATCGGCGGCCACCATCACTTCTTTGCGTGCGAACCGGTCGGCGAGCCCCGAGAGAAGAGGCCCGCCGACCAGGTCCGGCAGAAACGTCAACGCGAACGTCAACGCGGTCAGGCCCGCGCTGGCGGTGCGGGCGTAGACGTGCACCGTCAGCGCGACCCGCGCGAACTGGTCCCCGGCCACCGACACCAGATGCGCCACGAACAGGGCGCGGAACTCACCGTCGCGGGCGAGCTCGCGGTAGCCGGGCATGCGCTACAGGATGGACGACCAGAACCCGCACTTGTGATCGAGGGCGAAATCAGTGCCCCCGATTGCTCCGGGTGCCAGTGACCGCACCTCCGAACGCCACCCCGGATCCCCGGTCCGCGCGAACCGGCCCCAGGCCGCGACCATGTAGTCCGACAGCTCCCGCTGCTTCGCGTCCAGCGGGGCCTTCATGTCGAACAGGTACATCAGCTCGGAGGCGTGGAACGCCTTGTAGTCCGGGAACGGCGGCAACGGGAAGATCACCGGCGCGTCGGAGTCGGCGAACTCGTAGCCGAACACCCGCTGATGCCGTCCCAGCTCCTCGCGCGCCACCAGCGTGGTGCACGACCACGACTTGTCGGTCAGGATCCGGGCGACCTCGTCCCGCGCGTCGCCGTTGCCGTTGACCGGGTACCGCGCCACGACCCTGTCCGCGTCGGTCTCGCCGAACAAGCCCGCCACGAACGCGCGGTAACCGGTCTCCGGCACCACCTGCGGGAAGATCAGCGGCACGAACAACGTCATCTCGTCGTGGGTGGACCCGACCATCGTCGGCACGTGGATCATCCGCCCGGTCCTCTGTGCGACCGCCGGGTCGATCGGCAGCACCGCGGTGTCGAACGCGGGGGAGCCGAACTGCTCGTGCACCGTGAGCAGCTTGTCGACCGGCAGGCTCCGCAGGCACGCGATGTCCGAGCACCCCAGCGGTTGCGCCGCGCCGAGCTTCTCCACGTCCGCCCGCGGCTTCCAGATCCCGGGGAACTCGCCGGGCTTGGAACCCGGGAAGGTCAGCCCGCACGGACCGGACTGGATGATCGCCTTGGCGAACAACCCCGCCGCCCGCGGTGACGCCAGCTGCGCGCAGACACTCAGCCCGCCAGCCGACTCGCCGAACACCGTGACGTTGCGGGTGTCACCGCCGAACGCGCGGCCGTTGCGCTGCACCCACTTCAGCGCCGCCTGCTGGTCCGCGAGTCCGAACGCGCCCGAACCCCGCAGCCCGGGATAGCCGAAGAACCCGAACGCCCCGAGCCGGTAGTTCACCGTCACCACGACCACGTCGTTCTTGGTCGCGAGCCACCGGGCGTCGTACTCCGACGCCGCGCCCGCGGTGAACCCACCACCGTGAATCCACACCATCACCGGCCGCGGCTTGCCCGGATTCCTCGCGGGCGTGGTGACGTTCAGATAGAGGCAGTCCTCCGTCTGAGAGCTCGGCTGCCCGAGCTGCCCGTTCTGCGCGCAGTACGGCGCGGGCTTCGTCGCGTCCCGCACCCCTTGCCACGCCAGGGCGGGTTTCGGGTCCTTCCAGCGGTTCTCACCGACCGGCGCAGCGGCGAACGGGATGTTCCCGAACGAGCGATACGTGCCCGTCACCGTCCCCGAGACCAGGCCCTTGTCCGTGCGCACCACGGACCCGTTGTCGTCCGCGGCCGCCGTACCGACGACCGAGAACGCCATCGCCGCCGCGAGCACTGCGGTCAGCATCTTCCTCACAGTTGCCCCCAGAAATCGCACTTGTGGTCCTTCACGAAGTCAGTCGGCCGCACCTGACCCGCGGCCAGCGACTGCACATCGGCCTTCCAGCCGGGATCACCGGTGCGCGCGAAGCGGCCCCACGCCGAGATCATGTAGTCCGACAGCTCCTTCTGACCCGGCGTCAGCGGCACCCCGAAGTCGAACAGCAACGGCAGCTCCGAGGCGTGATACGCCCTGTAGCCACCGGGGATCTCCGGCATGTCCGGGAAGATCAGCGGCACGTTGACGTCCGCGAACTCGTAGCCCGACACCCGCTGGTGGCGTCCGAGCTGCTGCCGCGTGTCGTTCGACGCGCACCCGAACGAGCTGTCCGTCAGCACGGTGCCGAGCTCGTCGCGGGCGTCCCCGTTGCCGTTCACCGGGTAGCGGGCGACGATCTCGTCCGCATGGGCCTCCCCGAGCAGGCCCGCGATCTGCGCCCGATAGCCGGCCTCGGGCACCGGTGCGGAGAAGATCAGCCCGATGAACAGGGTCGCCTCGTCGTGCGTCGATCCGACCATCGTGGGCACCCGGTGCATCCGGCCGGTCCTCTGCGCGACCACCGGGTCGATCGGCAGCACCCGCGTGTCGTACGCCGGGTTCGCGAACAGCGCGTGCACCTCGAGCAGCTTCGACACCGGCAGGCCGCGCAGGCACGCCACGTCCTGGCAGCCCAGCGGCTGCGCGGCCCCGAGCTTCTCGACGTCCGCACGGGGCCTCCAGAACGTCTGCCCCGGTTGCGCACCGGGCACCCCGCAGGCACCGGACTGGATGATCGCCTTGGCGAACAACCCCGCCGAACCCGGCGACGCCAGCTGCGCGCACACGCTCAGCCCACCGGCCGATTCGCCGAAGATCGTCACGTTGCGGGCGTCACCGCCGAACGCCCTCGCGTTGCGCTGCACCCACCTGAGCGCCGCCTGCTGGTCGGCGATGCCGAACGCGCCCGAACCGGGCAGGCCGGGATAGCCGAAGAACCCGAACACCCCCAGCCGGTAGTTCACCGTCACCACGACGGCGTCGTTCTTCGTCGCCAGCGTCTGCGCGGCGTAGCTCGAGCCGCTGCCACTGACGAACCCGCCACCGTGGATCCACACCATCACCGGGCGCGGCTTGCGCGGGTTCTTCGCGGGCGTCGTGACGTTGAGGTAGAGACAGTCCTCGGTTTCGGAGACGGGTTCGCCGAGTCCCGCGGACTGCGCGCATCTCGGGCTGGGCCCGGTCGCGTCCCGCACGCCCTGCCACGCCCGCGCGGGCTTCGGGTCCCGCCAGCGGTTCCCACCCACCGGCGCAGCGGCGAACGGGATGTTGCCGAACGTGCGATACGTGCTGGTCACCGTGCCGGACACAGCACCCTTGTCGGTGTGGACGACCCGGCCGTCGCTCTGAGCGTCTGCCGCCGGGACCTGGATGACGGCGAACGCCATCGCGGCGGCCGCGGCCACCGTCAGAATCCTTGCCATGAGTTGTTCGACCCCCTTCGGGATCGAACGTATCGAGGTCCGCGCACGCCGCAAACCGCTTAAAGGCACATGTCCCGGTCAACGAAAGTCGATGTTCCGCATCCCCTGTTGCCGACATACCGACCGGTCGGTACCCTCCGACTCGTGGGTGACACTTCAGTTCCGGAACCGCTGGTCGACGCGCTCGTCTTCGACTGGGGCGGCGTCATGACGGTCTCCGTGCCCGAGTTCGTCGGCGCGTGGCTGCACGCCGAGGCCATCGACCGCGAGGTCTACGGTCGCATCATGCGCGAGTGGCTGGGCCGCGAAGCGCGCCCGGACAACCCGGTCTTCCGCCTGGAGACCGGCGAGCTGACGGTACAAGAGTTCGAACGGCTCCTCGCGGCCGAGCTGATCACCACCACGGGAGCGGCGATCGACGAGAACGGGCTGCTCAAGCGCATGTTCGGCGGCGCAGCCCCGGACCCGGCGATGGTCGAGCTCGTCCGCAAGGCGCGCGCCTCGGGCCTGCACACCGCGTTGCTGTCCAACAGCTGGGGCGAGGGCTACCCGAAGGACCTGCTGATCGAGCTGTTCGACACCGTCGTGATCAGCGGCCGCATCGGGATGCGCAAGCCCGACGAGCAGATCTACCGCCACACCCTCGACCAGATCGCCGTTGCTCCCGAGCGTGCCGTCTTCTTCGACGACGCGCCCGTCAACGTCGAAGCCGCCCACG
>JAVXWK010001003.1:0-5021 GCA_032230575.1 Pseudonocardiales bacterium
ACCTCGACCTCCACGCGAGAACCGGGCTAGGCGCAGCGAATCCTTGCGTCGCCCCAGGAAGCGTGGTCGTTCTGCGTGCCGTCACCGCCGTCGAGAACGCGCAGGGTGAGCGTGCTCACGCCGGTCACGTCCACGGCCAGGTCGCGGACCGGGGTGCGCACGCCCAGAACACCGGTGTCGGCCAGAACCACGCCGTCACCGAGCACCTGGAACGACACTGTGCCGCCGACCTTCTGGCGAGCGACGTCCAGACCGGCCTCGTCGTCGACACCGACCGAAGCCGCGAAAGCGGTGCATCCGGCATCCAGCCTGTAGGTGATCTCGGACGACGCGTGCGTGCCGAGCCCCTTGCCGAAAGTGGTGCGACGGACGGCGATGCCGCGGCCGTCACCTGCGGCGGCGCCACCGTTCGTGATGTCCTTCTCGACCGGACCGTCACCACCGACCGCGGTCACCCACGGCCGGTCCGACACGTACGACCAGCCGTCCGACAACGACCGAACCAGGTGCACGCGGGCGGTCTTCTCGGACTCCACGCCGCCGTTGAACGACGCGACGACCGGGATGTCGAAGTAGCCGTAGGACGTGGGCTGCGCGGGTGGCACAACGGTCCACGAGCCGGACAGCGCCTGGCCCGGACGCAGGTTGCGAGCCTTGACGGGCGCGCCCCGCACAGACCACCCGGCGGGCACGCGCGGAGCCAGCGTCACGCTCCGCACGTCCTGCTTCGTGGTGAAGAGCCCGGTCACCTTGAAGCCGTTGGACGCCGTGGACACCGAAGTCGACGGCACCGCGGAAACCGGCCGCTCACAGGTCCGGGACCCAGCCCGGCAAGCGATTGCGGCGAAGCCACCGTTGGCAGCCACGTCCAAAGTCAGCACATCCCCGGAACGCACGGTCCGGGACTCGCGTACGAGTCCCGCAGGGCCATCCCGGGTGATCTCCACCAGCCAGCGCCCGGATGGCAGCGAGAACGGCACCTGGACCGTCCGCGCGGCGCCGGAGTACCCGCCGCCGATGAACCACCGATCACCCGACCGGCGTGCGAACACCGAGTGGTCGGCCGGACGTCCGGACAGCAGCCGCGTCTCGTCCCACGCCGTCGGCACCTGGTCGACGAACCGCTCGGCGACGGGCCGCGCCGCGTAGTCCTCGGGCTTCCCGGCCAGGTTCGCGAGACCCGACTCGTAGATCACGGTCAACGCCAGCTCGTGCGCGTCGGACGTGGTGCGCGAAGGACGGTGCCAGGCCAGCGGCGTGTAGTCCATGCCACCGACGACGTTGCGCGTGAACGGCAGCGAAGTCAGGTGCGTCCCGGTGAGACCAGAGGACTTCTCGCCACCGTGCACGGCTTCCATCGTCATGACCTGCGGCCACGTGCGCTGAAGGCCGTGCGGGATCGTCGAACCGTGGAAGTTCACGAGCAGGTGGTGCTGGGCGGTCTCCGCGAGAATCCTGTCGTACCAGCGGTAGCGGTCCTGGCCGTCGGAGTCCATGAAGTCGATCTTCACTCCCGCGATGCCCCACTTCTCGAACAACGCCAGGCGAGCCGCGCTCTCAGCGGGAGTGTCGAGCTCGTCGTAGTGGATCCACAGATGGATCTTCACGCCCCGTGCGGTGGCATACGACACGAGCTGAGGAATCCACGACGTCTGCTCCCACGACGGGTCGTAGTCCCAGTTCGGGTCGAAGTACCAGCCGGCGTCGACCAGCGCGTACGGCCAGCCGTGCTGTGCCGCGTAGTCCACGTACTGCTTCTGCATCGCAAGGCTCTGGCCTGCTTCACGACCACCCGCGAGCCAGCTCCAGAACACCTTGCCTGGCTCGATCCACGACGTGTCGCGCACGCGAGAAGCAGGTGCGAGGTCGTCCACCAAAGTCGACGTCGACACGTCCGCCAATGAACCGATGATCGCCGTGCGCCACTGCGACTGCCACGGCCCGTCGACGAGCACCTTCTCGTCCCAGTACTTGATCGAGTAGGCACCGGAACCGGCGGTGTGCACGAGGTGGGCACCCGAATGCCGTCCGTCCACAGAGGACTCCGTGAGCAGCGAGTAGACGCCCTGGTTCTCGAACAGCGCCGGGTGCAGGTACTCGGCGGACTCCGCGGCAGCCGCGTTGGTCTGCACGAACGGGTTCTCGTAGTCCCGCCGGTACTTGGCGATCCACGCGGTCGCGGCAGACGGCACGACGAACGCGGACGTCTCACGCAGCACGTTGCCGAGGCCACCAGGCAGCTCGTACCGGTACGCGACGCCGTCCGCCGCGGTCCGCACCACAAGATCCAGACGTGCGGCACCTTCGAACGTGTAGCGCTCCTCCTTGTGCGACACGGAGCGCTGCCGTTGCTTGCCCGACGACGCCGTGTAGTAGTCGAAGACGCGTCGCTCGGACCGGCCGACCAACTTCAGTCCACCAGAAAGATCCGCTCTTTCCGTCACCACGCCCAGCGGGCTCGGCTCCAGCACGGTCGTGCCACCACGGGTCACCGAGAGCGTCGGCACGCCGTTCGACAGCTGCACGACAGCCTTCGGCCAGACGCCGGTTGCCGCTGGTTCTGCTGCTGCTACAGGGGTTGCGACGCTCGCTGCCAGTGTGACGAACAGTGCTCCAGCCGCGCGCCAGCGCACGGGGATCAACCGCATGTCCAGTCCTCCCAGAACCTCGGTCGCGGCGGCGACAGATCCGATGTATACGCGTTGATGGGCCATTGGTCCACAACGTGCCGGGAAAGGCCTTTCCGCCCGGTAATCGTTTGACTACGATGCGTTCGATGGCCGAACAGGTGGGAACGTGTGCGACCTGCGGCGCCGCGACCGCCACCTCCCGGCGCAGACACGCGCGGTACTGCTCGAACGCCTGCCGTCAGCGGGCTTACCGGCAACGCGCGAACGAGCCCGTGACGGCGTTGGACAGCTTCATCGGCCGCGCCGGCGAACTGGACCGTCTCGTGGCGTTCACCCAGGCCCGCGTGCTCACGCTCGTCGGCCCGGCCGGAGTCGGGAAGACCAGGCTGGCCAAGGAGTTCACGCGCGGCGAAGCGGAATGGGTCGAGCTTTCCTCGGTTTCCGGTCATGTGGCGCGAGCGTGCGCGACGGCGCTGGGCATCGGCGAGGTCACCCGCGAGCCCGTGCTGAGCACCCTCGTGCACGCGCTGGCGAGCCGGACGATGGTGCTGGTGCTGGACAACTGCGAGCACGTTGCCGCGGAGTGCGCGGCGCTGCTGGAGCCACTTCTGCTCGGCTGTCCCGGAATCCGCGTCATCGCGACGAGCCGCGAACCGCTGCGGGTGCCGGGCGAGGTGCTGTTCGCGGTGGAGCCGTTGCCGATCACGTGCGCGGTGGAGCTGTTCGCCGACCGCGCGCAGGCCAACCAGCTCGGCCTGAAACTCGACGACGCGGAGGCGTTGCGGACTCTGTGCGGCCGCTTGGACCGCCTCCCGCTCGCCATCGAGCTCGCCGCGCGACTCGTGACGGTGCTGCCGGTGCAGGAGCTCCTGGCGCGCCTGGACGACCGGCTGGAGCTGCTCAACCGCGGCAACCGCACCGCCGCCGAACGCCACCAGAGCCTGCGCGCGGCGATCGAGTGGAGCTACGACCACCTCGGCGCCGACGAGCAGCACACGTTCCGGTGCCTCTCGCTGTTCCCGGGAGGCTTCGGGCTCGACGTGGCGGTGGCGGCGTGCGACCTGCCCGCGGACCGGGTGCTGTCGCTGCTGTCGTCGCTCGTGGCCAAGTCTCTGCTGACGTTCTGCGGGGCGGGCCGGTTCGAGCAGCTGGAGTCGGTTCGGTTGTACGGCAGGGAAAAACTCGCTGAACAGTCGGACGTCGTGCTCGCCGGAGTCGCGCGCTGGTTCGCGGAACGGTGGGTGCGGTTCAGCTCGACGGTCTTCACGACCCCCGAGGTCGTCGACCCGTTGATCACCGAGTGCGGCAACCTGCGGTGCGCGGTCGACTGGGCCGCGCGCACCCGCGACCCGAGCTACCTGCGGCTCGCCACGATGTTGTCCGTCGCGTGGCGCGACCAGGGCCAGGTGTCGCAGGGACGGTCGCTGCTGGACGCGGCGGTGCGCGCGGCGGAGGCGGAGCCGGCGGCGCGGTGCCTCGCCTTGTGCCACCTGGCTTATCTCGCGGGCACCGAGTCGAACGACGGCATGGGGTGGGCGGAGCAGGCCGTCGCGCTCGGGCGTGAGCTGGGGGAGCCGGTGCCGCTCGCCCAGGCCCTCAACGCGCTGGCGGGCGAGCACGTCCGCGCCGACCGAAACGGCGAGGCCCGCAAGTACTACGAAGAGGCCATCGCACTGCTCGCCTCGACTGCGGACCCGCTGGACCTCGCGATCATCGAGCACAACCTGGCGTGGGCGGCGTTGCGCGCGGGCGACGCGGAGTTCGCTGACGAACTGATCGCCGACGTACTGCCCGTGTACCGGCGTCTGGCCTCACCGCGCAGGTTGTCGGTCTTCCTGCACACGGTCGGTGTACGCGCGCTACAACGCGATCAGCTCGCGGTGGCCGCGGAGTCGTTCCTGGAGTCGCTTCGGTCGTGGCACACCGGGTTCTGGGTGGCGGACGTGCTGGAAGGGCTGGCGCTGATCGCGTACCGGCGTGGAGACCCTCGCCGGGCGTTGCGGCTCGTCGGTGCGGCCTCGTGTCTGCGGGAAGGGGCGTTCGCGGCCGACGTGGTGTGGCACGGGGACGTCATCGAGATCGTGCGGGCGTCACGGGTGGCGTTGCGCGGCGCGGACACCTGCCTCGCCGAGGGCCGGGAGATGACACGCGAGCAGGCCGTGGCCTACGCGCTGGCGGACGAGCCGCCGGATCTGAGCGACCGCGAACGGCAGGTCGCCGCGCTGGTCGCGGCTGGTCGGACCAACGTGGGAATCGGGGCTGAACTGCGGATCTCGCAGCGGATGGTGGAGACACACCTGCAACGCGTCCGGCAGAAGCTCGACTTGACGACACGGGCGCAGATCGCGGCCTGGGCGGCCAGCCACCTCGTCAGGTGAGCCAGGCGCGGGG
>JAVXWK010000895.1:0-5204 GCA_032230575.1 Pseudonocardiales bacterium
TCGGCGACCGCGAGCGGGTCGGCGGCCAGGCGGCCTTCCTCACCCGTCGGCTCGAGATTGCGCGCACTCGCCGGCAGCGGCTGTCCTCCCCAGATCAGCCACCCCCCGAACGCGGCGCCCGCCAGCGCCAGGACCACCGCGACCGCACTCAGCAGCCGGGCCGGCCGAACGTTGCGACGACCGTCCTCCACGCGGCCAACCCTTCCCCCAGATGACGAACCAGAACACGACGAACGGGCGGCGACCGTGGTCGCCGCCCGTCGATTGTCGCAGGAGGTTACGCCAGATTTCCTAGCTTTGCGCAGGTGAGATAGGACGCAGCCACAACGTCGTGAAGCCGGACGACGAGTTGCGGGCCTCGTCGATCAGTTCAGCGTCGGTGTACTCACCGCCGGTAGTGCCGTTCTCACGCACCGCAGAAGGTGTGTAACCGAGGTCGCGGTAACCCGCCAGCACCACGGCCGGGTCGTCGCCGTGCTCCGCGATGGCCTGCGGGTCGAACTCGAGCACGACGTGCGGCCGGTCGCGTTCCAGCACCGCGGTGAGCCCGTTGAGCGCCCGGTGGTCACGGCCCTGCAGGTCGATCTTCACCAGCGAGATCCGGTTCGCCGTCACCTCGTCGCGGCCGTCGAGCCGGACCGCGGGGATCACCTCGCCGCCCGCCGCCTCGTCGGAGGCCTCGTGCGCCCGGTAGTCGCCGCTGTTGTCCTGCTCCTCCTGCACCAGGCGGATCTCGGTGTCGGAGTCCCACGCCGCCATCGCCAGCACGGTCACCGGGGCGTGGTCGCCGATGTTCACGGCGATGTTGCGGCGCAGGTGTTCCGCGTTCGCGGGACTCGCCTCGACGGCTACCGCACCCGCCATGCCCGACGTGCGCTGGAGCAGCCGCAACGTGTGGTAGCCGACGTGCGCGCCGATGTCGAGGAACGTGCCGTCGCCCACCAGTTCGGCCATGAGATCGGCCTCGCCGACCTCCCACGAACGGTGGTGCTTGAGCCAGGGCAGCACCACGCCGTCCTTCGGCATGATCAACGTGCCCGCGTCGCACACGACGACGTCGGCGTCCGTGGGCACGGGCGCGTGCCGCAGCCGTTGGACCTCGTAGACCGCCGCGACGTCCTCGACCACGTGCGCGAACCGCGCCTCGTCGTCGTCCAGCCTGCGGTCGCGGTCGGCGAACATCTCGAACGTCTTGCGGTCGCTCGCCTCGAGGCGTTCCCAGACCTTGCTCAGGCGTTCGTCGATGACGGCGGCGAACTGCTCGCCACTGTCGTCGACCAGGCCTGTCACGGACTTGTCCAGCCGCGTGACGTCCTGCCTGAGCTCACGGCCCTGGTCCGCGATCTCGGACACCTCGTGCTCGATCAGCGTGAGCCGTTCGGTGTCGCGTTCGACCGCCTCCAGCCGGGCCATCATGGCGCCGAGCGTGTTCTCCACCCCGTCGACGACCGCGCCGAGCACCTTGCGCTGGTGCACGTCGTAGTGGTCGATCGAGCGCAGCACCGCGCGCCGCAGCACCGGTGCGAGCGGGATGCGGGACGCCGTGCCCGCCTCCGCGCGCCACTGCAACGCCTGGCGGGAGTCGCGCAACGGCCGCAGCGGGTCGTCCAGCTTCTGCCCGGTCGGCGAGGCGTGCGGTGACTTCCACGTCTCGTACGCGGCTTCGAGCTGCTCACGCACCCACGTCGCGGCGTCACGCATCGACCTGGTGCGCAGCACATGTGCCCGTGCGGCTCGTCCGCGCCGTTCGGCCTCCTCCGGGTTGTCCGCGATCTCACGCATCGCGGCAGCCGCGGCGTCGAGGTCGGGATCCGCCCAGTGCGAGTCCTCCGGGTACGGGTAGTTGCCCTTGCCGACCAGAGCGAGCTCGTACGGCACCGGCCAGCCGGTGCGCTCGTCCAGGAACTCCGTGGTGCTGGAGTAGTCCGTCGAGATCACCGGCAGCGCGCGGGCCATCGCCTCGGCGACGGTCAGGCCGAAGCCCTCGCTGCGGTGCAACGAGACGTAGGCGGTGCTCGTCGCGTACAGCTCGTCGAGCTCGGCGACGCTCAGGTACTGCTCGATCAGCTCGATCCGGTCGTCGCCCGCGATCAGCACGCGCAGCTTCTCCGCGGTGTGCGGGTGCTTCGCGCCGTTGATCGCCTTCAGCACGAGCCTGGCGTCGTCGCGTCCCTCGAACGCTCGCCGGAACGCCTCCACGACGCCCCACGGGTTCTTGCGCTCGCCGATGCTCGCGAAGTCGAACGCGAACAGGAACCGGGCCAGCTCCGGGTCGGGTCGGCGGTCCGGCTCACCGGGATCGCGCACGGGCACCGGGATGGTCTTGACCGGCACCGACGCGTGCTTGCTCAGCGCGTCGCGGCAGAAGTCGCTGACCGTCCAGACCTCGTCGAGCTCGCGGAACGCGGCGTGCATGTGCTCGGGGAAGTCCTCGACCTCCCACGCCCACAGCCCGATCCGATAGCGGTGGTGGCCGACCTGCGGACGGTGCCGCAGCACCACCTTCGTCTGGTCGGCGTTCACGCACAGCAGGCTGACCGGGAAGCGCGGCTCACCGACCGTGCCGGGCTCGTCGAGACCCTTGCGGTTGGTGACCAGCTCGTCCTCGACCACGGACGCGACGGGAACGCCGGCCTGGTCGATCGCGTCGTGCACGATCCTGGCCATCTCGCCTACGCCCAGCTCGGCGGTCAGGTAGCCGACGACGTTGACGCCGAACGTGTCCACGGGCTCGGTGAGCTCCCGCGGCTCGCCCGGCAGTGCCCACGCGGGCAACGCCTCCTCGCGGATGCCGCTGGTGCGGCACCAACTCCGGAAGCCCTCCGCGTCGGCGCCGTGCGGTGCGGGGAACGCCATCTGGAGGTCTGCACGCGACTCCCACACCGCGAGCGCGAGCCGGTTGAGACCGCTGTCCTTCGGCGCGTTCTCCGGCAGCTGCGTCAGCCACTCCTTGAGAGCGGCGTGGTGCACCGCGTCGAACGCGTGTGGCGGCGGGTCTTCCTTCTTGCGCTCCGCCTTCACCCACGCGTCGCGGAACAGCGTCCGCATCGCCGGGGTGATCTTGGTGCCGTCCGCGGCCTTCGAGAAGCCGTACGGGATCGACTCCAGCGTCTGCGCGTAGCCGTTCGCCCTGAGCTTCTCGCCGTAGGAGTCGCAGAGCTGCCGCACGACGGGGTGCTCGGACAGCAGCACGCGCGGCTTGAACGGCGCGTGGCTCGTCAGGATCCACGGGCGTTCCGGTCGGTAGCCGCTGTAGTGGAAGAACCGCAACGGCTTGCCGCCCGCGGTGAACCCGCCGGCCTCCTCGCGCACCGGGCGTTCGTGGACGTTCCAGTACGCGACGTTGAAGCCGGGGTCGCGCAGCACGGTGTTCGGGAACAACGCCGGCACCTGGTCGACCCAGCGCTGGTCGGTGAAGAGCTGCTTGTGCGGCGCCACGATCGCGTCGTGGCGCAGGCGCTCGGCCCAGAAGTCGAGGAAGGCCTCCGAACCTGGGCCCGTCGCGACGAAACCCAGGTTGAAGATGCCGGATCCCATGATCGCGGCCTCGCTCGGCTCCTTGCCGTCACGCGGCAACGGCTCCAGGAAGTGCGGCGTCAGCACGATGCCGTGCGCCATCGCCAGCTCGGCGAGCTCCGGCATCGGCGCGAAGACCTCGATGTCCGGGTCGATGTACATCACGACGTCGCTGGTCTTGCGCAGCTCGCGCAACAGGTACGGCTTGACGGCGGTGGCCAGCTCGGTGACCGAGTAGCCCGTGGCCATGCGGAAGTAGTCGTCCTCGCTGATCCCGGTCAGACCGGGACCCACGATCTTCCAGCCGTTCTGCTCCTCGGTCCGCTCCCACTCGGCGTCGATCACCTCGATCACGAAGTCGTGACCGGGGTGGTGCTTCAGGTACGAGGCAGCGAGCACACGGGCGGCGGGAAGGTAGTTCCTGGCCACCACCGTGCAGGCGGTGACCCGGCGCTCGTCACTCATCGGCGGACAGGACCTTCAGCTGTGCGTCGAGGGAGTCCTTGAAGTTCTTCTGCGCGGCGTCCAGCGTCTTCGAGGACATGTCGAGACGGATGATCAGGTCCTTGCTGGTGTAGTGACCACGGACGCGTGCGTTGTCCGGAGCCTTCGCGTCCACCGTGTCGACGAGCACGCCGGTCGGCATGCCGGTCGCCGCGGCCATCCCGTTGTTGATCTGGATGGCGTGCAGCTCGTTGGCGGCGGTCTTCGCGGCTTCCGCGTCCTTGGCCTGGACGATCAGCAGGATGCCCTTGGAGCCGTCGTCGAGGGTGAACTGGACGAGCTTCGTCTTGCCGGCACCCGCGGTGTTGTAGGACAGGATCTCGCTGTCCAGCAGGTACTTCAGCGTCGGGACCGGCGTGAACTCCTTGATCTGCTTGTTCTCCGCGACCTTGCCGGGCAGTTTTCCGGCCGGCATCGGGTCCGGCGGAGCGCTCGGCTTGGTGCTGGTCGACGTCGTGGTCGTCGTCTCCCCGCCCGCGTTGTTGCTACTGCCGCCGCGGCCCCACAGCCAGTACGCCCCGAATCCGAGTCCGGCGAGCAGGACGACGACCAGCACGATGCCGATCACCTTGCCCTTGCCGCCGCCACCGCTCTCGTCGAAGACCTCGGGACCGTGGCTCCAGCCGGGCGAGGGCTGGTTGATCGAGTCGAAGTCGCCACCGACCCACGGCGGCGCGGCCTGCTGCTGGTGCCCCTGCTGCGGCCCGGGCCCCCAGTTCGGCGCCTGCTGCGCCGCGACCGGCGTGACGAACTGCGTCCGCTCGGAGTCGGCGGAGCGGTTCTGCGTGTTCACCACCTGCGTGGCGTCCGGGTTGGGGTTCTGCTGCGGTTGCTGCTTCGGCGGCATCTGGTTCGACACCACCTGCGTGGCGTCCGCACTCGGTTGCTTGGCTTCCCACTTGAACGCCGGGGCGAACGGCGCCTGCTGGGGATTCTGCACGGGCCCACCGCCCGCAGATCCGGAGAGGATCTCATCGCGCCGACGACGGTAGTCATCAGCCGAGATCCGACCAGAGGCGAGTTCGTTGTCGAGCTTCTGCAGCTCGTCTTGCCAGGTCACCCCTGGCACCCCCTTCCGCGCGTACATGAGACCCGGACATTGTGCCCGTGGCTTTGGAGACGCTCGTCCCGAACCTCACAAGTCGTGACCTGGTTGTGGCGGGGAGCACCCGCAATAATGCCCC
>JAVXWK010001008.1:0-14328 GCA_032230575.1 Pseudonocardiales bacterium
CACCAGCGGTACTGGCCCGCGGTGAAGATCGGCGGGGACGACGCGTCCGGGATCGGCATGGTCGCGGTCGGGCACCCGTTGCTCATCGCGTCGGCGGAACTCGCTGATGGGGAAGGGTTCCTGTTCACCAGCCGGCTGGCTGTGCGGACGCATCCGTGGATTCGCGACCACACGATCATGGGCAGGGTGATGGTGCCGGGTGCGGCGCTCGTCGAGCTCGCGATGCGGGCCGGGGACGAGGTCGGGCTGGACCGGCTGGAGGAGCTGACGTTGTCGGCGCCGGTGGTGCTGCCGGAGCACGGTGGGCTGGCACTGCAGATGAGGGTGTCGGGCGGCGATGAACGTCGGACGTTCACGATTCATGCGCGGCCGGATGAAGTTGGTGACGCGCAGTGGATGCAGGTCGTGAGTGGTGTGCTTGCGAAGGGCGAGCAGCGAGTCGAGTTCGACGCGTCGGTGTGGCCGCCGGTCGCCGAGGTCGTTGATGTCGAGGGCTGCTACGAGAAGTTCGCTGAGGCCGGGTTCGCTTACGACGGCATGTTCCGCGGGCTGCGGGCGGCTTGGCGGGACGGTGACACGACGTATGCCGAGGTCGCGCTGCCGGATGACGTGAGCGTGAAGCCGTTCGGGTTGCACCCGGCGTTGCTTGATGCCGCGCTGCACGCCTCTTTGCTGGATGAGAGCGGGGCTGCCGGGCTGCCGTTCGCTTGGGAGAACGTGTCGCTGCACGCTACCGGCGCGACGGCGTTGCTGGTCAAGATGACGCGTGACGACAGTGGTCTGCGGATCGCGTTGGCCGACCCGGCAGGCAACCCGGTGGCGTCGGTCGAGTCGCTGGTGATGCGGGCGGTCGCGGCGGAGCAGCCTGCGGAGCTGGACTCGTTGTTCTCGGTGCGGTGGACGCCTATCGCGGTGCCACCGGCCGAGTTGGGTAAGACGGTCAGCGTGCTCGGGCCGGACGTGCTCGGGTTGTCGGTCGGCCGGGTCGAGGGCCTGCTTTCGTTGACTGACACGGATGTCGTGCTCGTGCCGGTCGCGGGGGAACAGAACGCCTCGGCGGTCCGGGCGGCCACGCACCGGGCGTTGGAGCTGGTGCAGGAATGGATCCGGGAGGATCGCGACGGGCGGCTCGTGTTCGTCACGCGCGGGGCGGTCGAGGGTGATGACCTGGCCGGTGCGGCGGTGTGGGGGCTGGTGAGGACCGCGCAGACGGAGCATCCCGAACGGTTCGGGTTGATCGATCTGGATGCCGAGGAGTCGTCGTTGGCGACCCTGCTCGGGGTGCTGGACCTCGATGAGCCGCAGGTGGTGGTTCGCGACGGGGAGGCGCGGGCCGCGCGCCTGGGGCGGGTTGCTGCTGGGACTGAAGAAGTTGTGTGGGAGAGCCCGGTTCTGATCACCGGTGGCACCGGTGGGCTGGGGCGGATCGTGGCGCGGCACCTGGTGGAGAACCACGGGGTCACCGAGCTGGTGTTGGTGAGCCGCAGTGGTCAGGGTGACGTCGGCGAGCTGGAGGCGTTGGGAGCACGGGTCTCCGTTGTCGCCTGCGATGTTGCCGACCGGGCCGCGTTGTGGGAGTTGTTGAAGCAGCACAAGGTTCGCGGTGTCGTGCATGCGGCCGGTGTGCTCGATGACGGTGTGATCGAGTCGCTGACGCCGGAGCGGGTCGACGGGGTGTTGCGGGCCAAGGTCGACGCGGCCTTGAACCTGCATGACCTGGTCACCGAGGCCACGCAGTTCGTGGTGTTCTCGTCGGCTGCCGGTGTGTTCGGCAACGCTGGTCAGGGCAACTACGCCGCGGGTAATGCGTTCTTGGACGCGCTGGCTTCACATCGGCAGCTCAACGGGTTGCCCGGTGTGTCACTCGCGTGGGGTGCTTGGGACACCGGCATGTTGTCGGCCGAGGACGCCGAACGGATGCGGCGTTCGGGCATGCCGGCCATTTCCACCGAGCTGGGACTGCGGTTGTTCGACGCGGCGGTGGCCGGGACCGAACCGGCAGTGGTGCCGGTGCGGCTCGACCTCGGCGCGTTGAAGCAGAGCGGTGAGGTGAAGCCGTTGCTGCGCGGGCTGATCCGGGTCAAGGCCCGGCGGAAGGTCGCGGGGTCGGAGACGGCTTCCGGGCTGGTGCGGCGACTGTCCGTTCTGGACGAGGCTGGACGGCTGGACGCGGTGGTGGATCTGGTTCGTGGCGAGGTCGCGGCGGTGCTCGGGTATGACACGGTCGCTGCGGTCGATCCGGCGCGGGCGTTCCAGGAGCTCGGGTTCGACTCGTTGACCGCGGTGGAGCTGCGTAACAGGTTGACGGCGGTGACCGGGTTGAAGTTGCCGGCGACGGTGGTGTTCGACTACCCGTCGTCCGCTCAGCTGGCCGGGTATCTGAAGGATGAGCTGCTCGGGGCGGTTTCCGAGGTGCCGGATCTGCCTGCGCTGGTGTCTGCTTCGGATGATCCGATCGTCATCGTGGGCATGGCTTGCCGTTACCCCGGCGGTGTTTCGTCGCCGGAGGACCTGTGGGAGCTGGTGGCTTCCGGCGTTGACGCGATCACGCCGTTCCCGACGAACCGCGGCTGGGATCTGGACACGTTGTTCCACCCGGATCCCGACAACCCCGGCACCTCGTACGTGCGGGCCGGCGGGTTCCTGCACGACGCGGACCTGTTCGACCCGGAGTTCTTCGGGATGTCGCCACGGGAGGCTCTCGCCACGGACTCGCAGCAGCGGCTCATGCTGGAGACGGCGTGGGAGGCGCTGGAGCGTTCCGGCATCGCGCCGGCTTCGTTGCGGGGCAGCTCCACCGGTGTGTTCGCCGGTGTCATGTACAACGACTACACGCAGCTCATCGGCGGTGCGGACACGGAGGGCTTCGGCTCGACCGGTGCGTCACCTTCGGTGATCTCCGGTCGGGTGTCGTATGCGCTTGGGCTTGAGGGACCGTCGGTGTCGATCGACACTGCGTGCTCGTCGTCGTTGGTCGCGCTGCACTGGGCTATGCAGGCTCTTCGAGCTGGTGAGTGCTCTCTGGCGTTGGCCGGTGGTGTGACGGTGATGTCGACGCCGGGTTCGTTCGTCGGGTTCTCGCGGCAGAGGGGATTGTCGGAGGACGGACGGTGCAAGGCGTTCTCCGACTCGGCTGATGGCGTCGGTTGGTCTGAGGGTGTTGGTCTGCTCGTGCTGGAGCGTCAGTCCGATGCTGTGCGTCTTGGGCACACGGTGCTGGCGGTCGTGCGGGGGTCGGCGATCAACCAGGATGGTGCTTCCAACGGGCTTACGGCGCCTAACGGGCCGTCGCAGCAGAGGGTGATTCGTCAGGCGTTGGCGTCTGCTGGGTTGACTGCTGCTGATGTGGACGCTGTCGAGGCGCACGGCACCGGTACTTCTTTGGGCGACCCCATTGAGGCTCAGGCGCTGATGGCGACTTACGGGCAGGATCGGGCTACGCCGCTGCTGCTGGGGGGCATCAAGTCGAACATCGGGCACACGCAGGCGGCTGCTGGTGTCGCGGGCGTCATCAAGATGGTGCAGGCGATGCACCACGGGGTGTTGCCGCGGACGTTGCACGCTGCAACGCCTTCCTCGCACGTTGACTGGAGCGAGGGTGCGGTCGAGCTGCTGCAGGAGAACGTGGCCTGGCCTGCGGTGGGGCGGGCGCGGCGGGCGGCGGTGTCGTCGTTCGGCATCTCCGGCACCAACGCCCACGTGATCTTGGAGTCTCCGAGTGCTCCGGAATTGTCAGACCTGCCTGAGATGATTGGGATGGGGGGTGGATCCCCCCAGGGGGCCAGCCAACCCGGATCGATCCAGGCCGGCAGGGCGGTGCCGCGGGTGGCGCCGGAGACGGTGTCGGGGACGGTGCCGCGGGTGGCGCCGGGGGCGGTGCCGTGGATGGTGTCGGCGAAGTCCGAGGCGGCGCTGGACGGGCAGGTCGAGCGGATTCTGCGGGTTGGCGGGGATGCCAAGGACGTGGCGCACTCGCTGTTGAGCGGACGGACGTTGTTCGATCACCGGGCGGTCGTGCTGGACGGCGAGGTGGTCGCGCGTGGCTCGGTGAAGCGTCGGCCGGTGGCGTTCCTGTTCAGCGGGCAGGGGTCGCAGCGGGTTGGGATGGGGCGTGAGTTGTATGAGGCGTTCCCCGTGTTCGCTGAGGCGCTTGACAACGTTCTGCAGTACCTCGACCCGGCGCTCAGGGAGGTCATGTGGGGCGAGGATCAGGAGGCGCTGAACCAGACCGGGTTCGCGCAGCCGGCACTCTTCGCGATCGAAACCGCGCTGTATCGACTCGTAGAGTCGTTCGGAGTGAAGCCGGATCACGTTGCCGGGCACTCGATCGGTGAGGTTGCCGCGGCGCATGTGAGCGGGGTGCTGAGCCTTGAGGACGCTTGCCAGTTGATCACGGCTCGGGCCGCGTTGATGCAGATGTTGCCTGCTGGTGGGGCGATGGTGTCGGTGATCGCCGCTGAGGAGGAGGTGACGCCGTATCTGACCGGGAACGTGTCGATCGCGGCTGTCAACGGGCCGCGGACCGTGGTGCTGGCCGGTGAGGAGGACGAGGTCCTCAAGATCGCCAAGCAGTGGAAGTACAAGCAGCTCAAGGTGTCGCACGCGTTCCACTCGCCGTTGATGGAGCCGATGCTGGAGGACTTCCGGGAGGCGATCGCGGAGATCACCTTCAATGAGCCGGTGATCGGGTTCCAAGCCACCGGAGACGTTACGAGCGTCGACTACTGGGTGAGCCACGTCAGGGATGCGGTGCGGTTCCACGACAACGTGACAGCGCTCGGGGACAAGGCGTTTGTCGAGATCGGGCCTGATGCGGCGCTGACGCCGTTGGTGGACGGGGCGATTCCGGTCAGCAAGCGGGGCACCAACGAGGTCACGCAGGTGCTGACCGCGCTCGGGCAGGCACATGCGGAGGGAACCAGCGTCGACTGGTCGCAGCTTCTGCGAGGGGCCAAGAAGATCGACCTGCCCACCTATGCGTTCCGGAGGCAGTCGTACTGGCCGAAGGTTGTCGAGGGCGTCGGAGATGTGAAGTCGGCTGGGCTCACCGGGGTTGCGCACCCGTTGCTCGGCGCGGCGGTGCAGTTGGCCGGGCAGGACGGGCACCTGTTCACGAGCAGGATCGCCATCCGCACCCACTCCTGGCTGGCGGATCACGTGATCATGGGGCGGGCACTCGTGCCGGGCGCGGCACTCGTCGAGGTTGCGTTGAAGGCCGCTGAGGAGCTCGGGCTCGACACCTTGGAGGAGCTGACGATCGCGGCGCCGTTGATGCTGCCCGAGCAGGGTGGGGTGCAGCTGCAGGTCGCGATCAGCGCCGAGGAGGACGAGAAGCGCGCGGTCACGATCTACAGCCGGCCCGAGGACACGGATCTGCCGTGGACCGAGAACGCCAGTGGAACGCTGAGCAGCAGTGTTCAGACGGGCGAGCGGCTGGACACCTGGCCGGTCGGAGAGGCGATCGCGCTCGAAGGGATCTACGACAAGTTCGCGGAGATCGGGTTCCAGTACGGGGACACGTTCCAAGGCCTCAAGAACGCGTGGCGGCACGAAGGTGCCGTGTATGCGGAAGTCGCCCTGCCGGAAGGCGTCGAGCCTGGAGCGTTCGGGATTCACCCGGCACTCCTCGACGCCGCGCTGCACACCGCGCTGCTCGCCGAGGGCGACGGGGGAGCGGGGCTGCCGTTCAGCTGGGAAGGCGTGAAGATCCACGCCACCGGGGCGGCCGCGGTCAGGGTGAGGATGACGCGGGACGAGAGCGGGGCGATGCACATCGTCATCGCGGACCCGCAAGGAAACCCGGTCGCTGAGGTCGAGTCGTTGGTGGTGCGGGCGGTCAACGCCGGGCAGCTCAACGAGAACACCACGCGGGACGCGCTGTTCACGCTCGACTGGACGCCGCTCAACGCCACGCGGCCGATCGAGGCGACGGTGGCGATCGCCGGCGAGGACCACTTCGGACTGGTCGACCACTTCGTGCAGGGGCGGGTCTTCGACAACATCGAGACGGCGGACGCGGAGATCGTGGTCACCGAAGTCGTTGCCTACTCGGACGATGTGGTGGATTCGACGCACGCCGCCGTGTCGGACGCGCTGATCAACGTCCAGGAGTGGATCACCAGTCACCGGCAAGGACGCCTCTGGTTCGTCACGAAGAACGCCGTCGCGGCGAACGAGAACGACGTCCCTGACCCCGTGTCGGCCGCGGTCTGGGGCCTGGTCAGGGTGGCGCAGTCCGAGCACCCCGGCAGCTTCGGGTTGCTCGACATCGACGACCAGCGCTCCAGCCTCGCGGTGCTGAGGCAGGCGGTGAACGCCGACGAGCCGCAGATCGTGCTCAGGGACGGGGAGATCCTCGGTGGCCGCCTCACCAGGGCGGAACGGACCGAGGAGACCGTCGAGTACGGCAAGGTGCTCATCACCGGTGGAACGAGCGGCCTCGGCCGGATCATCGCGAAGCACCTCGTCGAGAACCACGGGGTCGAAAACCTCGTGCTGGCAAGCCGTAGCGGGCAGGCCGACGTCAGCGACCTCCAGGCGAACGTCGTGATCGAAGCGTGCGATGTCAGTGATCGCCAAGAGCTCGAGGCGTTGCTCAGCAACCACAACCCGCGCACGATCATCCACGCGGCCGGCGTGCTGGACGACGGCACGATCGAGTCGCTGACGCTCGACCGCGTCGACCCGGTGCTCCAGCCGAAGGTGGACGCGGCCTGGTACCTGCACGAGCTGGCGCCACAAGCGAACCTGATCCTGTTCAGCAGCGTCGCCGGCACGTTCGGCAACGCGGGTCAGGCGAACTACGCGGCGGGCAACGCATTCCTCGACGCACTCGCCGCGAACCGCAAGGCGCACAACCAGAAGGCGACGAGCATGGCCTGGGGGGCCTGGGACACCGGCATGCTCAGCGCCCAGGACGCGGAACGCATGGCCCGCACCGGCATGCCCGCGATCACCCAGGAGCTCGGCACCACGCTCTTCGACGAAGCACTCCACACCGGCCAGGCACAGACCATCCCGGTCAAGCTGGACTTCGGCGTCCTGCGCAACCACGAGGTCGCACCGCTGTTGCGCGGCCTCGTGCGCACCAAGTCGAAGAAGGCGGTGGCGGGACAGGAAACCGCCGACTCGCTCGTCAAGCGGCTCACCAACCTCACCGACCAGGGCAGGACGGACGCGCTGCTCGAGCTCGTCCGCGGCCAGGTCGCCGAGGTGCTCGGCCACGCGGAGGGCGAGGTCATCGAGGAGGACAGGCAGTTCCAGGAGCTCGGCTTCGACTCGCTCACCGCGGTCGAGCTGCGCAACCGCCTCGGCGGCGCGACGGGGCTGCGGCTCCCGGCGACGCTGGTGTTCGACTACCCGACGCCCGCGGACCTGGTGGCGCACCTCAAGTCCGAACTCCTGGCCGACGCGCCGGGAGCCGGACTGCCCAGCGTGCTCGCCGACCTCGACGCGTTCGAGAAGGCGCTCACCGAAGCCAGCGTGGACACCGCACTGCACCAGCAGATCGCGGCCAGGCTCGACGTCCTGCGCACGAAGTGGTCGAAGAACACCAGCCAGGAGAAGAACTTCGAGTCGGCGAGTGACGACGAGATGTTCGCCATGCTCGACGAAGAACTCGGTCTCTGAGAAGGGGACGGACATGCCACTGGTGATCGGGGTGGTGGGGCTCGGCGGCCTCGGAGAAGGACTCGCCAAGGTCCTGCTCGAGAACGGGGCCGAGGTGATCGGCGTGGACAGCGGTCTCGACGTGCTGTCCCGCGTGCACCGCAGGTTGAGCGGTTCGCGGCTGACCCTCGCCACCGAGCTCGTCGACCTCAAACGCGCGGACCTCGTCATCGAGGCACTGCCGGAGGACTTCCGAACAAAGGAGACTGTGCTGCGACGGCTCGTCGAGCAGTGCGCGCCGGGCACGGTCTTCCTCACCACCACCCCGACGCTCTCGGTGGCGAAACTGGCGATCGCGTCCGGCGCGCCGGACCGGGTCGTCGGACTGCGCTACTCCATCCCGCCGCCGTACGGGCATCACGCCAGCCTCATCGGCACGTCCATGGCCTCACCGGAGGCGCTTCACCTGGCACGCAGGGCAGTCCGGCTGGCCGGCACCGAGATCGTCAGTCTCGGCGGCCGGTCCGCCGAGGCCGCCACCGCGCTGCTCTACGCGTGCATGAACCGCACGATGAACCTCGCCGACGCGGGCTACGCGACGGTCGAGGACCTCGACACCGCCGTGAAACTGGGCTGTGGCCTCAAGTTCGGGCCACTGCACCTGCTCGACCTCATCGGGCTCGACACGGTCCGGACAGCACTCGAGAAGCTCCACGAGATCACCGGCTCCGACTCCTACATCCCGTCACCGCTGCTCGACCGCATGGTCGAAGAAGGACTTCTCGGCCGCAAAACCGGGCAGGGCTTCCACCGCTACGACGATCGCGGCGAGATCATGCCGCCTGCCCGCGACCGCGTGACCAACGGCAACCCGCGCGAGATACGGCGAGCAGGCGTCGTCGGCGCCGGGCTGATGGGCCGCGGCATCGCCGAAATCCTGATCGTGGCGGGCATTCCGACCACACTCCTCGCCCGCACACCCGAGAAAGCCGCCGAGGCACAGGACAAGATCTGGTCGTCCCTCACCAGGGGAGTCCAGAAAGGACGGATGTCCGAGCAGGACCGCCAGGACGTCCTCGCCAGGCTCACCGTCGGCACCGGCTACGAGACCCTGAGTGACGCTGACATCGTGATCGAGGCGGTCGCCGAGGACATGGCCGTCAAATGCGCTGTGCTGCAAGGAATCGACGCCGTTCTCGAACCCGGCGCGATCATCGCCACCACCACGTCGAGCCTGTCCGTGACGGACTGCGCGAACGCCACGAGCCGCCCCGCCGACGTGATCGGGCTGCACTTCTTCAACCCGGCACCGGTGATGAAGCTCGTGGAGATCGTCCGCACCGAGCACACCGCCGACGACGTGCACGCCACCGCCCACGCGCTGGCGAAGTGGCTGCGCAAGACGGCGGTCGACTGCGCGGACCGCGTCGGCTTCATCGTGAACCACGTGCTGTTCCCATATCTGAACGACGCCATCCGCATGCTCGACCGCACCGACGTGACGGTCGAGGAGATCGACACCGCGATCGTCACGGCGTTCCACCACCCGATGGGTCCCTTCACCCTCCTGGACACCATTGGCCTGGACGTGTCCCTGGCCATTCTGGAGACCCTCGGCGCAGCGTCCAGGACAGGTGAACCCGCTCCCGCCGAGGAACTGCGCCGGCTCGTCGCCGCCGGGCACCTCGGGAGGAAAACGGGAAGCGGATTCCGGCTTGTGAACAAAGGAAAGTGAGGAATTCCCGAGCATTAACTGCCGTAGAACTCCCACCAGGCAGCTCGTCGTTCGCAGAGAGGTGGTCATCACAGATGGCCGAGGAGGTCGGCACGGGACGGCGGCATGTCGCGATCTTCGCCAATCCGCTGCAGGGACAGGCACTACCCGCGCTCGCCGTGATCGAGGAACTGGTGCGGCGCGGCTACCGGGTCACCTATGCGACCTCGTCGGAGGTCGCCGCCAGACTCGCGCTCGGTGAAGCGACCGAGGGCCGGTGGGACGTGGTGGGGTTCCTCGACGACAGCGTGTCGCCGATCTCGCTGGCACGCGGGTACTTCGCCGACGACCTCCCGGACCTCGTCGTCTACGACGGTACCGCGGTCGAGGTCGCCAGGGCCGCCGCCGAGACGTGGGACGGCCTGCCCGACCCGGACTTCGTGGACGCCCAGTTCGGTGAGTTCCTCACGAGGTTCGGGCTCGCGTTCCTGCCGGAAAAACCCAGCCTCTACCGGGTTGTGCCCGGCCGCGTTGTGGCGTATTAGTTCACTGACTGGAACCGTGGGAGACAATCCACCCGCACATTGCGGAATCACCTGCCAGACTTTGACACTTGCCTCGCGGAGTTTGCGGTCCGGTCACCTGGGGCATTTATCCTCAGGCGCCGGGACATCTCTTCTAGCCTGAGGCGGTAGGTGGTGGACAACCAGTCGGGCCCCGTCACTGAGCTCTTCGGTCGTGAGAGCGCGCTCACCACGGTGGCGCACTACACGACGGCGGCCCGTCGTGGCGCGGGCGGGCAGGCCGTGCTCGTGCGCGGTGCCCGAGGCTGTGGCAAGTCCGCTGTCCTGCGCCTGGCCGTCGCGACCGAGTCCCGTGCCGGAACGACCGTGCTGGCCTCGGTCGGCCGTGGTGAACGACGGCCGCTGGCGGTGGCGAGGCGACTCCTCGTCCAGACGGGTGTGATTGTTCCGGAACTCGCGGACCCGGCTCCGGCCGACCTCTACCGCGTATACCGGGGCATGTGGCGCGATGTCGTGACGCTGGCCCAGCGATCGCCCGTCTGCCTGGTGCTCGACGACCTGGACGCGTGCGACGAGGCAACAGTCCGCTGGATCGATTTCGTCGTGCGCAGACTGGGCGAGGAGCCGGTCAGCCTGGTGTTGTCGCAGAACGCGCCGCTGCAGGTCGAACTGGCTCGCGCGCACGTCGTCGACCTCCAGCCGCTGACCACCCCGCAGGTCGCCGACATGATCTCCACGACCCTGCACTTCCCGCCGGACGCCGTGTTCACCAGCCTGTGCCTGAAGCTGTCCGGCGGCATCCCCAGGCATCTCACGACCGTGCTCGCGGACATCCGTGCCGCGCAGGCTTTGCGGCAGGAGTCCGTCGAGCTGGTCGCCGCACGGCGTTTGCGCGACCAGCCAGAACACCTGCGCGCCATCGCCACAGCACTCGTCGTCGTGGACCGCGAGGAACTGGTCGGTCCGCTCGCCGGCGTCTCGGCCCGGGTCGCCGAGAACGGGATTTCCGTACTGCGGAAGGAACATCTGCTCGGCGAAGGCCTTCCCGACCACGTCCGCGAGTGGTACCGCGCGGGCGTGCTGGAGGTGCTCGGCCCGGCCGAGGTCGCCGACCTGAGGCGCCGCGCGGCCGTCGTGCTGGACGAGTTCGGGCACGACGTGAGAGCGGTTGCGGACCAGCTCGTGCACCTGCCCGCCGTCGACACGCCCTGGATGTCACAGGTGCTGCACGAGGCCGCGACCGCCGGCGGGCCGCAGGACGCCGCGCGCTACCTCCGCAGGCTCGTCGAGCTCGACCCGGACGACGTCGAACTGCGCGTCCAGCTCGCCACCGAACTCTCCCGGCACGACCCGAACGGGGCCTGCGAGCACCTCGCGGCCGCGTTCCACCGCACCAGCGACCCGGATCTGCGGGCCGCGCTGGCCGTGAAGCACGCGCTCACCGGCCGGACGCGGACTTTTCTCCGGCTCGCCAGGGATCCCGCGGTGTCCGAGGACCTCGTGACGCTGCTCGACGCCGTGCAGCTGTCGATCGACCTCGATGACGTCCACGTGGTGGCGGGAGCCGTGGCCAAGGCGGTTCCGCCCAAGGCCGGAGACACGACGGCGCGACGGTGTCTGCTCGGTGTGGTCGCGGAAGCGAGCATGCGCGGCGGCGGCAGCATCGAGACCGCCGTTGGTCACGCGCGGTCGGCACTGTCCGATCCGGACGCGTTGACGGACTGGTCGATGCTCTCGGCGGCGTCCGTGCTGCGCGTCGCCGGGCACACCGAGGAGGCACTGGCCGTGCTCGCCCGGGCCGTCGACGCCTTCTCCCGCAACGGCGACTCGCTCGCCCACTGCCGGTCGCTGGTGCAACGAGCGCTGGTGCACATGTCACTGGGCGATCTCCAACGGGCCACACAGGACACTTCGACCGCGGTCCAGGCGATGCGCGACGGTGGCTGGCAGCTGCCGCGAGCGGTGATCCTGCTGGCGTGGCTGTCGTTGCAGACCGGCAACACCCCGCTCGCCGCGCAGCTGCTGGACGAAGTGGACGAGGACGCGATCCGGCACCTCACACCGACCCACCGCGAGTATCTGCGCACGCTCGCATGGCTCGCGTTCGTGCGGGACGACGTCCCGCTGGCCGCGGACCGGATGGCGGCGTGCGCGACGGTGCTGACGGCCACGGGGCTGAGCGACCCCAGCGCGTTGCCGTCGTGGACCGACGTCATCCAGGTGCTGGTCCTGGCCGGACGTGACGCCACCGCGGCGATGCGCGAGGTCGACCGGCTCGCCAAGGCCTGGCCGTCCCGCGAGTCGGCCGCGTTCTCCTTGCTGGCACGGGCTTACACGACGCCGGGACCGGCGGCGCTGGACATGGCGAAGGCCGCCTCCGACGCGTTCGCCGCCATTCCGTCGCTCATCCAGCAGGCGCGTACGGAACTGCTGTTGGGCCAGCGGTGGACGGGTGCGGGCCAGGCGCGAGAAGCACGCACACATCTGCGTGCTGCGGTCGGGCTGGCGTTGCGGGCCGGCAGCCGGACGCTCGCGGACTCGGCCAGGACGATGCTGCTCGGCGTCGGCGGGCGGATGCGCGTTCCGTCCACAGCGGACGGTCTGGCGGTTCTGACCGCCAGCGAGCGCAAGGTCGTCGAGCTCGCCGCCGCCGGAGTCACGAACCGCGCGATCGCCGGCCACCTGTTCGTCACACTGCGGACCGTCGAGGTCCACCTGACCCGCGCCTACCGCAAGCTCGGTATCTCCTGCCGGGCGGAGCTGGCGGACGTCCTGGCTTCGTGATGATCCTGCTCGAACGCACCGACGAACTTCGGCGGCTCACCCGCGCACTGCAGCGCGCCCGCGACGGCCACGGCGACCAGATCGTCATCACCGGCCCGCTCGGCTGCGGCAAGTCCGTGCTGCTCCAGGCACTCCGTGAGCGAGCCACGGGCGTGCGCGTCCTCACCGCCACCTGTTCGGTGGTGGAACAGGACTTCGCGTTCGGCGTCGCCCGCCAGCTGCTCGAACCGGCACTGGCCCGTGCCGGGGCCTGTGACCGCTGGCTCACCGGCACGGCGGGGCTCGCGAAACCCGTATTCGAGCTCGACGTGCAGCTCGGCTCCGCGTTCGCCGTCGAGGAAGCAGCGGTCAGCGGCCTCACCGCGCTCACCCAGGTCATGAGCGCGGAGAAGCCCACCTTGCTGCTGATCGACGACCTGCAGTGGGCCGACGACCCGTCGTTGCGGTGGCTCGTCAAACTCGCCAAAACGCTGAACGACCATCCGATCCTGCTCGTCGCCGCGACCAGGGACGGCGAGCGCGGCCCGTGGCTGGAAGCGTTCCGGCGCACCGAGATCCGGCCGGAACCGTTGTCGCCCAAGGCGATCGCCGAACTCGTCGAACGCCGCACCGGGCGGACCCCGGACGACGAGTTCGTCGCCGCCTGCCACGCCGTCACGGGCGGCAACCCGATGTTCCTGCGCGCGGTGCTCAACCACGTCACCAGCCCGACCGCGGACCAGGTGCCGCACGTCCAGGGGCTGAGGCCCGCCCGGCTCAAGGAACGACTCGTGCGCGGCCTTGCGACGCAACCGGAGCACGCCCAGGACTTCGCCAAAGCCGTTGCCGTCCTGGGAGAGGACGACCTCACCGGACAGCTCGCCGGACTCACCGAACAGCAAGCCCTTGAGGCGCAACGGATCCTCGACCACGCCGGGCTCGTGATCAGCAGACCGGCCGTGAGAGACGCGGTCGAGGAGTCGATGCCGGTCAGCGAACGCGAGGACTGGCAGGCCCGAGCCGTGAAACTGTTGCACGACAACGGCCGACCGGCCGAACAGGTCGCGGCCCGGCTGCTCGCGGTCACCACGACGCAGGGGCGTTGGGCGATCGAGACGCTGCGAGAAGCCGCGGACACGACCATGCGGCGAGGCGCGCCGGAAGTCGCTGCCCGGTATCTGCGCCGGGCGTTGCGAGACGTGCCGGGCGACTCCGAGCAACGCGCGAGGCTCCTCGTCGATCTCGCCACCGCGGAACGATTTTTCGATCCGGCCGCCTCGATTCGCCACATCTCCTCTGCCGTGCCGTTGTTCCGCGAGGTCAAGGACCGGGCGACCGCGCTGGTGCGGATCGCGCCCACGGCGTTGGGGCAGGCACCCAAGCCTGTCCGGGACCTCATCGACCAGGTCGCCGCCGAGCTGAACCACGCCGAGCTCGGCTACCGGCTTGAAGCACGGCAACGGTATGTGTGGCACGTGGATCCCGCGTTGCTCGCCGACTCGGTCCAGCGCCTGAAGCACATCGACGGCAGCACACCGGGCAGGCGCGAACTGCAGATCATCCTGCTGGACGCGGCGATGCTCACCGCCCGCATGCCCGCGCACGAGGTCGCCGAGATCGCTCGGACCGTGCTGAAACAGGAAACACCGCACCCTCGGCACGTCCACACCGCGATCCCGTTGCTCATCAGGGTTCTCGCCGCCGCGGACGCCGCCCACG
>JAVXWK010001012.1:0-5564 GCA_032230575.1 Pseudonocardiales bacterium
CGCGACGTCGATCACCTGTCCAAGAAGCACGGTAGGCGATGCGTCGCCGGGTCGCAGGCCGAGGAAGTCCTGCGTCGCGTCGATCAGCGGGATCTTGCTGCCGTCGAACAGGCCCGGCGCCTGGCCCGGTTCGCGGCGCCACAGCTCGGTCTGCAGGGAGTCCATGGTGCCCTTGGACGTCGAGTCCGGGATGCGGCAGATCTCGTTGCCCGGCTTGACGCCCGACTCGTGGTTGATCACCGCGTGCCAGCGGGGGAGCTCGACCGCGGCGTCGTTCGTGGGCTCCGCGAGCACGCGGCGGGCCTTGGGCAGGGCGATGCGGACGGTGAACTGCTCGAAGATCGCGGACTTGCCCCAGAAACCCTCGATGCCAGAGACGTCCTGCGAGGACAGCACGAGGTGGATGCCCTGGGAACGGCCGCGTCGTGCGACGTCTTCGAGGAGCTGGGTCGCCGCGGCGGTGACCTGGTCGCGTTCGCCGAAGAGGTACTGGAACTCGTCGATCACCGCGACGATCCGCGGCCAGCGGCCACCCGGATCCTCGGCGCGCAGGTGCTCGAGCTTCGTGACCTCGTGCTGCTTGGCCGCATCGGCACGCCGGCGCATCTCGTCGGACAGGAACTTCAGCAGTGCCACGCCGAACTCGCGGTCGGTGTTGACGTTCACGCCGACCAGACGTGCGTGCGGCAGCCACGACGGGTCCTTGCGGCCCGGTGCGAACTGCGCGAACGACACGCCTTCCTTGAAGTCCAGCAGGTACAGCTCCAACTCGTCCGGCGAGTACCGCGCGCACAGCGAACCGAGCATCGCGTACAGGAAGTTCGTCTTGCCGGAACCCGACGGACCACCGATCAACGCGTGCGGCGAGGTGTCGCCGAGCTGCACGCAGACCGGCTCGCCGTCGTCGAAGCCGACTGGCGCGATGACTCCGGCGGCGGAGTTCTCCGTCCACGGCCGTTCGGGCAGCAGGTCGCCGAACGTGCTCATGCGCGTCCGCCGCTCCTCGCGCTTCTCCGCGATGGCCGCACAGGCACGTGGCACGAGAGTCCGCGGCAGCGCCGGATCCAGCGTCACCGTCACGTGCTTGCCGGTCATCGTGCAGGTCGCGGTGCCGTCGCCGCGCAACGCCACGGTCTCCACCGGCGAGTTGATCGTGATCGGGATGTCCACGATGAACAGCTGCACGCCGCACGCCAAACCGTTGCGCGCGACGCGTTGCAGCTGCTGTTGGTGGTCTTCCTTCAACGCCTTGCGGTTGCCGAACAGCACGGCGATCCGCCACGGCTCGGTGCGCCGGCCTTCACCGCTGACCGAACGCACGGTCAGGTGCCCGTCGACCAGAACCTTCGTGTGCACCTGGCGGATGTGCTCGGACAGCTCGTCGAGCAGCTCGTGCAACCGCGCCGGGTCGTGCACGGTCAGCAGGTTGGCGCGGGTCAACGGGTACAGGCCCGGCAACGACCCGGTCAGCTGGCCGACGTCCCACACGTGGACGTGCACGAGACCAGGCTGGAAGTGCGAGAGCACCCGCAGCAACAGGTTCTCCACCAGCGTGTCCGCGAGCTGGCGACTGTCCGAAGTGGATGAGATGTGCAGGTGCGCCTGGTCCAGCAGCGGAACCGCGACCGGGAACGGCTGCGTCTCCGGTGCGGACGTCACCACGCCTGTGCCGATCCGCCACAGCTCCGGCACGCCCTCGCTGCCGTCGTGTGCGCCCGGCGTGCCGAGCCACGACTCGTGCGGCCACGACGCCGGCCCGGCCGCGACCGTGTTGACCAGCGCGGTCAGCTGGTCGGGTCCGGTCTCGGTCCACTCGCGGAACGACTGCTGCCAGTCGTGCTTGATCTGGGCGAGCCGCTCGTCGAACTGGGCCATCGACAGCGGAGCCTGGCGCGGGTTGCGCTCGCGCTTCTCGTCGACGACCAGGAACGGGGTCACGTCTCGCAAGGCCACGTCACGCAGGGCCTTGTCGACCCCCATGCCGCGCACCGTGAACTCGAACATGTTCTTCGCGTGCTCGGTGGCGAGCGCCCGGTGCTCGCGCGCCACGGAGCCCAGCGCGGCCGAGACAGCGCGCTGGAACTCCGCGAAGGCTTCCTCGATCCTCCGTCGCCTGTCGTCGCGCCTGCTCATCACAGCTCCACGGTGAGTCGTTGGATGCGCTCGAGGGTTCCCACCATCAGCTCCAGCTGATCGGGGAATCTTTCCTTCGCGCGCACGAACTCCGCTGGAAGCAGCGACTCGTGGTGGTTCTCGCTCGACTCGGCGAGGATCGCGACCGCCTCGTCGAGACCGGCCTGGGCGGACCGCACACTCCGGTACGACTCACGCAGGATCTCGCTCGCCTGCTCGAGCGCGGCACGAACCTCGGCGATGGATGCCATCAAAGCCTGCTGTTGATGCCCTCGGCCCCGGAAATGCCCGCGCCGAGGTAGTTCTGCAGCTCGCTCACGCCGGACACGACCTGGGCGAACTGGGCGTTCGTCGTCTCGACGTCCGCCTGCACAGACCCCTGCGTGACCGATGTCAGCAGCTGCTGCGCGTCCTCGGCGAGCTCAGCCGCCTGTTGGAGGGCCGACTGGCTTTGGCTCGCCTTGTCGATCGCCTGGGCAATTGCGGCACGGACCTCTTCGATGCTGGCCATGTCGGCTCCCGAACCCTCCCGGAACAGGGCGGTCGTACAACCACCCTCAGTAGAGATTGTGGCGTGATTTTCACAGTTGAGACCGAAGATCGGCTAACTGGGTGGATGCCTGAATCCACTCGAACGGGCCTTGATTTAATGATCAGTTAGGCGCGGCCCTGGCCCCTTGACTACCCGTGTAGTGACACTCACAAAGCCGCTAACACCCTGTCGCTCAGACCTGCCGACCGAGCGGGTGAATCAAGACGGCCTAGAGGGTGACTTGTCACGCGGAGTGCCTGCACCAAACGGGTCATCTCCGGTCCACGCCTCGACCAGGACGCGCTCGGCCCCCGGAACGAGTCCGCTGATCAGTTCGGGATCGTCCAGAACAGTCCACGCGGTCGGCGGCTCGCACGCCACCCGCGGCGTCTGGAAGCCGTCGCCCAGCCCGCGCACGAAGGTGCGAACCGTCCGCGCCAGCGCCGCCGACACGTTGTGAGTGGCCTTCTCCGCGCTCGGTTCGGTGATGACGACGGCCCAGCACCCCGGCTCCTCGTCAGAGCAGTCACGGGCGTCCAGGACCCTGGCACCGGCACGTCTGATGAGCGCGTCGCACGCCGCCAGCGCTTGTTGCTCGTCCGCCGCTTCGACCACCACGGTGATCAGCAGCACGAGGTCATCCACACCAAAATGGTGTCAGACGACCCTGCGGACGAACTCCAGCACCCGAGTGACGGCCTCTCCGTCGGTCAGCAGCCCCTCGGCGACGTGCTCCTCGAACGCCTGCCCGCGAATCCTGTCCGTACCCGCCCGCGTGTCCGAGATCGGCACGATCTCGTCGTCCGAGCCGTGCAGCCAGAGGGTCGGCAGCGTGGTGAGCGACGGCCCGAAGTTGACCTCGTCCATGAGGTCGGCGAGCTCGGCGGACGCGCCGTCCCACATGCCCAGCACCGGTGAGATGAGGATGAGCGCGGCCAGGCCACCGTGCGTTTGCGCGTAGCGGACTGCTGTCGGCGCACCGGTGAAATGTCCAATGAGGACGACTGGCAGGTCGGACGCTTCGACGGCCGACTCGATGTCCTCGGTCACCACGGCCGGGACACCGGTGGTGCGCAAGGCAAAGGCGATGCGCTCGCCGTGGGTGAGCACGGCGAGCCATCCAGGTGCGTCCATCTAGGAAGCGTAGAACGCGCTGATCTCGATGCGGCCACCCGAACACACGGGGCCGAGCGTCCACGGCACGGTGAGCGGCGCCGTCTCGTCCGGAGGAATCGCCGCGGCCTTCGACGGCTCGGGCTGACACGGGCCTTCGACGGGCTCGTTGCCAGAAGGGACAACGCCCCAGTGCAGGTTCGCGGACGCCTTCGCACCCGGCGCCAGCGTCAGCGCTTTGGGCCCGGGATCGGCCTTGCGCTCCAGCTTCGTCGGCACCGCACCGGAACCGTTCTCCAGCTGGAAACCGCTGTAGCCGTTCAACGTGCACGGCGCGGTGCCGGAGTTCTGGACGACGAACTTGCCGTACCGGTTGCCCGCGCCGGCGTCGGTCGGATCGACCTGGCCCTTCAGCACGGTGGAGTCACAGCGCTTCATGGCCGGTGCGGCGGCGCCCGAGTTGGCAGGGGCCGGGGTGCTGGGGGGCGACGACGGCGTGGACGTCGGCATCGTCTGCGTGCCGTTGTCCGAGGTTCTGTCGCCGCAGGCCGTCACGCCAGCGAGCACCAACAGTCCGCACAGGATCAACCGTCGAGTCATGGGTGCACCTCCTACCACCGAAGGATGTGCCCAAATATCAAATCGGCCACACAACGTGCCGGTAATTCACCTGATCTGGTTGACGTCCCAACCGTCAGGCAGCTCTGACATGCCCTTCACCGCTGAGGTCCAGATGTACGTCCAGGCGATCCGGCCGTCGGGCAGCACCACGCGCACGCGGCGGTAGTCCTCGCCCTCGTACTCGTCGAGCAACGGCAGCGCCGCTTCGGGAGAGCGCAGCCGCAGCACGAAACCGGGCACGCCCAGTCCGGCGCCGGGACGCAGTGCCGGGTAGCCCTGGCCCGTGTCGAACAACGTGCCGGGCAGGTGGGTCTCCTCGGACCCCACGACGTGCGGTTCCATCAGGTGCCAAGCGCTTGCGCCCGGCTGCAGCGTCCCGTAGACGAACAGCAGTTCTGGCCAGTCGTCCGCGGACGGCTCGCCGAGCACCTCGGTCACGTCCAGTCCGTCCGTCATGGCGGGCCTCTCGCCGAGCGTGAGGGCGCGTCGCTGCGAGACGTCCTCGCAGCGGACCATACGGCCGTTGACGAGCACGGGCATCCGCTTCTTGGAGCCCGCGGTGTAGGCCAGGACCGAGTCGATGACGCCGCCGTTGTAGAGCACCACACGGCCCGTGTGCAGGCGTACGAGGCGATAGCGCAGTCCGCGGCCCTCGCAGCGGTCCAGGACGCGCAGCTGCTCGGGTGTGGCGAACCAGACGGAGTGCTCCTCGACGTGGCCGGGCTCGGCCGCCAGGGTCGCGGGGCGCTGGCCGTCGCGGGCGCGCATGCCCGCGGCCCAGACAGCGGAAAAGCCCTCACAGCGGGCGCGAAGCACGACTGCGGGGCCTTCGAGTCCGAGCTCCTCGCGGAGCCAGGTCACCTTGCTGGGGTTGGCGTTCGAGCCGTAGCCGAGCACCGGCATTCGGGCCGACAACGGGGGTTCACCGTGGTTTGCGAGCCATTGGTCCAGATCGATGTTCTCCGGCTCAACTCGCCATCCCGACTCCATCGTGAGATCCGGTCGCACTGGCCAGCCCGTTTCGTCGACGTGGACGAAACAGTGGTCTGGACGAGTGCCCGGATAGGGCTCCGCCGGATGGCATTCGGCGGTGAACGGTTGGGCCATTGGTCCATTGTGCCAGTCCAAGGGGCCGGATCGCGCCCCCTAATCGTGACCCATCCGA
>JAVXWK010001065.1:0-11358 GCA_032230575.1 Pseudonocardiales bacterium
AACGAGGAGCTGCAGGCCACGGGTGAGCTGGTGCAATCCGAGGGCTTGAGCGGTCCGGCACGAGCGTTCGTGGTGCGCGGTTCCGACTCCGGTCCCGTTGTGGTGGACGGGCCGTTCGCGGAGTCCAAGGAGGTCATCGCGGGGTACTGGGTGGTGGACGTCGCGAGCCACGACCGCGTGCTGGAGATCGCGCAGAAGTGCTCGGCGTGTCCCGGGCCGGGCGGCCAGATCCTGAACCAGCCAATCGAAGTGCACCCTGTCATGGGCGCCCCGGACGTCGACCCCGACACCCTCGCGCCCTACCAGAAATAGCGCTCGGGAATAGTACGCGGGGAGCTTTCGTACTCTCCTGGAGGACGAAAGGGCCCCGCGTACCGTCCAAGCGAGCTACTTCAGGTCGTAGGCGCGGATGATGGTTTGCTGGACTTCACCGCCCGCGTCGGCGGCCCTGGCCTTGAACGAGACGTTCTTGGCGTTGTGCGGGTGGAAGAGAGTGACCTGCCAGCCCGTGCGGGTCTTCTGCAACGGCACCTGCTTCCACGTCTTGCCCTCGTCGTAGGACACCTGCACCGCCGGGTCCTTGATGTTGGTGACGGTGCCCGTTCCGTTGCGCTCCACCGTGATCGGCACGGTGACGACGCGTCCGGCGCGGTTGTTCTCGTCCAGCTTGGGCGCGAACCGGACCGCCAGCAGCGGCACCGGCTTGTACTCCTCGCCCGGCACGTTCTCCGAGGTGAACTGCCAGTCGGCGGTGATCTGCGACGACTGCGAGTCGCGGGTCGCCTCGACGTGGGCGAAGTAGCGCTTGTTCTCCGCGGGCACGTTCGGCATGTACGCCGAGCCCGCGTAGGCCTGGTCGGAGATGACCTTGCCGTCGAGGGTCACGGTGGTGCGGCCGGTGTGCTGGCCGCCGCCGTTCATGCCCTGTGCGCCGAACATCGGCACGTCCAGGCGCAGCACGTTGCCCACGCGGCCGGCGAACCGGACGTAGCGCGAGTCGTTCGGCAGGCTCGGGCCGTAAACGGCGCTGTTCCAGTGCTCGGTCACTGTGCGCCCGGCCTTGAACACGCGTGGCTGGGCCGAGAACTGGTAGCCGTAGCCGGGGTACTCGCCGAGCTTCGCGAACTCGGTCAGCGAACCGGACCAGTCGACATCGGGCGTGTAGAACTCCTTGAGCCGCAACGGCAACGGCCCGGAAGCACCGTTGTCGCGCTGGCCGATGGAACCGGGCACGCGCAGGTGCGTCACGGAGTTGACGTGAGCCAACGAGCTGTCGGGCACGGTGCGCTGGAGGTCGGCCGGGACGCGGGTCTTCTCGGCGATCCGCACGTGGTACTGGTACGGGCTGCCGGCGAAGGACCCGTTGCCGTCCGGGCGGGCCATGACGCTCTGCGCGTGGAAGTCGAACTTCGGCCAGGACGACGCCGAAGGGCGCACGGACAGGTTCTCGAAGTTGTTCAGGATCCAGGTGGTGCCGGTGGTGCCCCAGTTGGTCGTCATGTCGAAGCCCAGCTCGGACGCGGCCGGCGCGGCCTCCTTCTGGTCGACCTTGATGACGGGCTGGACGCCCTGGCGCGAGTCGATCACGAGGTCGGTGTCGGCCGTGACGCTGAACGCCGGCTCGATCGCCGCGGTGGTGTGGCCGCGCTTCGTCGGGTCGGCGTTGGGCGTGTAGACCGACGAGTCGAGGAAGTACGCGCCCTTGGGCAGGCGCTGGACGACGGTTCCGGACGGGTCGAAGCGGAAGTACGCCTGCGGCCGGTCGATGCTGACGAACCGGTAGGTGTAGCTCGACGTGGCCTTGCCGGTCCCGTCGACGAACGAGAGCTTCACGTCGTAGCTCTCGACCTCCTTCACCACGCCGATCGGCACGCGCCCGCCGTCGGACGACAACACCACGGCGCCGTAGATCGCGTCCGGTGCGGCACCGCGGGTGTCGGCGGTGACCACGGCGTCCGCGGAACCACCGGCCGGGATCGTCAGCTTCGACGGCGACACGCTGAACAGCGAGCCGGCGGGCTTCACCTCGGCGATGCTCAGATCCACGGTCACGTCGGACGATCCGGTGTTGCGGTAGGTCAGCTTCTGCGTGATCGGCTTGTCGTCGTCGTGCGGCCACAACGCGGTGCCCAGCGACAGGCTGCCCGCGTTCGTCGACACGGCAGACGACACCGCACGGGCCACGTCGAGACGTCCGGCGCCCTGTTCGTAGACGGTCAGCGACGGGTTGGGCTTGGCACTGTTCATCAGCGCTGCCTTGATGTCGCCCGCCTTCCACGACGGGTGCTGCGACGCGAGGACAGCCGCCGCGCCCGCCACGTGCGGCGTGGCCATCGAGGTGCCGGACAGTGCGACGTGTCCTTCGTCGACAGGCGTGCCGATCCGGCCGTTCTTCGCCTTGGCGGCCGCGATGTCGACGCCCGGCGCGGTGATGTCGGGCTTGATCGCGTTGTTCGTCCACCGCGGGCCGCGCGAGGAGAACTCGGCGAGCTTGTCGTCACGGTCCACAGCGCCGACGGTGAGAGCCGCGTCGGCGGAACCGGGTGAACCGATCGGGCCACCGGAGTTGCCGGCGGCGACGACGAACAGCGCCCCGGTCTGCTCGGTGATCCGGTTGAGCGCCAGCGACATCGGGTCGGTGCCCTCGTCGGGCCACGAGCTGCCGAGGCTCATGTTGATGACCTTGGCCTTGGTCGCGGCCCACTCCATGCCGGCGATGATGTCGCTCTCGCGGCCGCCGCCGTAGTCGCCGAGCACCTTGCCGTTGACGATCTTCGAGTCGGGCGCGATGCCCTTGTACTTGCCCTCACCCGTGATCGTGGACGCGACGTGCGTGCCGTGGCCGAGGCGGTCGTCGGTGGAGTCGCTGTCGCTGAAGTTCTTGGACTCGACGACGGCGCCCGCGAGATCCGGGTGCGTCTCGTCGACGCCCGTGTCGAGCACCGCGACCGTGACGTCCTTGCCGGTCAGGCCCTTCGCCCACGCTTCGGGTGCGCCGACCTGCGCGGCACTGCGGTCCAGTGACGCGGTGACCGATCCGTCGAGCCAGACCTTTCCGGTGCCCGCCGCCCGGACACCGGACCAGAAGCTGCCGTTCTTCTCGGCGGTCATCGCATGAGCGTTGATGCTCGGCAACGACTCGGCGTTCGCCGCGCTGATCCCCTGCCCCTGCACGATCAGCGGAATGGTCCTGCTGGACGCGTCGTCGTAGCCGGATCTGGCGAGCAGGCTCACGTCGAACAGCCTGCCGTCCAGCTCACCGGAGTCGAGCCTGGCCTGAGCGTCGTCGGGAACGACGTGGAGGTCGCCCAGCGGATCCTTGAAGCTGCGGAACCGGACGTTGTCCCTGCCCCTGACCTGGACCTTGCCGTTGGTGACGGTGACCTCGTCACCGGTGACGAGCGTGACCTTGGTGGTCAGCCCGTCCGCGTTCACCTCTTGTTGCTGCGGTGCCGCTGAAACAGGAACGGCTGCCGTGGCGGCAACCACGACAGCCGTCAGCCCTGCGGCGAGATGTGATCGTTTCAACGCGAACTCCCCTGGTTCACTGCGGAGGCGTCTTAGCCCTCAGTGACTGAGACACATCCCAGGGTTATCGCGTTGTACGCCAGGTCACATCAACGGTTCACAGTATGGCCCGCTCAACGGCCGCCTCGACGTGCAGGCGGGTCGTCGGGAACACCGGAAGCGGCACGTCGGCCTGGGTGATCAGCAGCTCGATCTCGGTGCAGCCCAGGATGATCCCCTCCGCACCGTCGAACCTCGCGATCACGTCCTGGTAGGCCCGCCGGGACTCGTCGCGGACGATGCCGAGGCACAGCTCGTCGTAGATGATCCGGTGCACGGTCGCGCGGTCCTCTGTGGACGGAAGCAGGACGCGCAACCCGTGCGACTCCAGGCGTTCGCGGTAGAACGGTTGGTCCATCGTGAACCCGGTGCCGAGCAGCCCGACCGTGGTCAGGCCCGCGTTCTTGATGGCCGCTGCGGTCGTGTCGCCGAGGTGGATCACCGGGATGTCGACGGCGGCCCGCACCTGGTCGTACACCTTGTGCATGGTGTTGGTGCAGATGAGCAGGAAGTCCGCGCCGCCTGCCTGGACGCCCGCGGCGGCTTCGGCGAGCGCCTTGCCGGCGTCGTCCCAGCGGCCCTCGACCTGCATGCGTTCGATCTCGGCGAAGTCCACCGAGTGCAGCACGATCTTCGCCGAGTGCAGGCCGCCGACGCGTTCGCGCACCAGCACGTTCGCCAGCCGGTAGTACTCCGCGCTGCTCTCCCAGCTCATCCCGCCCAGCATCCCGATCGTCAGCATGCCTGCAAGTCAAGCACTCCAGCGCGGGTCGCGGCCGGTGCGCGCCAGGAGCTGCTCCATCGGCGACGCGTCCGCAGGGGGCTCGACGGGTGCCTTGAAGACGTTCCACTCGATGGCCGTCGGACCCATCTGCGTGACGAGGTTCGAGACCTCGTCGAACACCTCGGTGTCCGGCTCGAAGCGCTGGCCGGTCGCCTGGGCGAGGTCCCAGGCGTGAATGGTGAGGTCGAGCAGCGCGAGGCCGCCGACGGTCTGCGCGGGCATCTGCATGTTCCCGGCGATGCCCTCGTCCGCGCCCGGCTGACCCCACGCGTCGACGAGCTTGGCAGTCTCGGACGGGAACTGGGCGCGCCACTGCGGGTAGTTCGGGGTGTGGCTGAAGTCGGCGTCCTGCTTGACGGCGAGCTTCTGGAACTCGACGACGACGTGCAGCAGGTGGTCGAGCAGGGCACTGACGTCGTAGTCGGCGCACGGGGTGGGCTTGGTCAGGTCGTCGTCGCCGATGTTCGCGATGACGGGCAACGCGTGGTCGCGGGCGCGGTCGAGCAGAACGCTGAGCTTCATGCCGTACACGCTATTTGCGAGCGGTTCGGCGTTCTTGAAGAAACGCGCCAACCTAGGATCTCAGGTGTGCAGGGGCCGCGCCGGGACACTCGGGGGATCGTGGACGCGCGCGAGCTCTTCTCTCGCGTGCGGTTCCGGCGCCGTCTGCCGTGCGCGGAGTTGCAGCCGTATCTGGAGCACTACTGGCTGATCGACGGCACGCTGGATGAGCCCTACACCTCCTACGTGGTGCCACATCCGTCCGTGAACGTCGTCTTCGAACTCGGGTACGCGCACCCGGAGATCGCCGGGGTGGCGCTGGGGTTGTTCAGCCACGTCCTGGACGGGCCGATTCGCGTGGCGGGCGTGCAGTTCCGGCCCGGCGGGTTCCGGCCGTTCCGTGCTGAGCCGGTGTCACGGTGGACCGGAAGGCGCGTCAGGCAGACCGACGTACCTTCGCGGCCGGTGCTGGACGTGGAGGACGAAGACGAACGGGTGGCCGCACTCGACGCGTTGCTGCTCTCGTGGGGACCGACGCCCGATGTGCAGGCCACGGTCGCGATGGACCTGGTGCAACGGATCCGCGAGAACCGGGAGATCCGGAAGGTGGCCGAGTTCGCGCGAGCCGAAGGTGTGTCGGTGCGGACGATGCAGCGGCTGTTCGCGGACTACGTCGGGGTGAGCCCGAAGTGGGTCATCCTGCGGTACCGGATCCACGAGGCGCTGGAGCGGGCCGAGTCCGAGGTCGAGTGGTCACGGCTGGCCGCCGACCTCGGTTACAGCGACCAGGCCCACCTCGTGCGGGACTTCACCCAGACCGTTGGAGTGTCTCCAACGGCTTATGCGCGGGCGCTCAGCTGAAGTACTCGCACAGCTCGACGAGGATGCCCTCGGGACCGCGGACGTAGCAGGTCTTCAGCATGTCCTGGTAGGTCTCGACGTTCCTGACCACCTCGCCGCCGAGTGGCTTCAGGCGGGCGAGGGTGTCGTCGAGGTCGTCCACGACGAACGCGACGTGCCGCAGGCCCAGGGCGTTGATCGGGGCGTGCGAGCTGCCGTCGATGGCGTCGGGCGTCTGGAACTCGCTGAACTCGATGCGGTACCGGTCGTCCGGGGTGCGCAGCATCGCGATCTCGCTCTTGGAGCCGTCGAGGCCGATGACGCCGTCGACGAACTCGCCTTCCATGTGCGCCTTGCCCTCGAGCTCCATGCCGAGTGCCTCGAAGAACTCGACGGCGGCCGCGAGGTCGGTGACGGTGATGCCGAGGTGGTGCATGCTCTTGATGGTCATATCCCTGGGACGGTACCGGCCACGCCACTTCGACATCAGAAGTGGTCCAACTTCGAAGGCGAGTTTTGGCTCTGCTTTCTGGACCGCTTTGGCGGCAGAGTCACCGGCATGAGCATCGCATTCCTGGTCACGACGTTGATCGCGGTCGCCACACCCGGCACCGGTGTGCTGTACACGTTGTCCGCTGGTCTCGCCCACGGCCGGAAGGCGAGCGTGATCGCCGCGTTCGGCTGCACTTTGGGGATCGTGCCGCATGTCCTGGCCACGGTCACCGGGCTGGCGGCGCTGCTGCACGCGAGCGCGCCGGCGTTCCAGATCGTGAAGTACCTGGGTGTCGCGTACCTGGTGTACCTGGCGTGGATGACGTTGCGGGACAAGAGCGAGCTGGTCGTGGACACGGCCGCCGCACCGACGTCCGCCCGCAAGATCGTGGTGTCGGCGGTGCTGATCAACCTGCTCAACCCGAAGCTGACGATCTTCTTCGTGGCGTTCCTGCCGCAGTTCGCTTCCGGGTTCAGTCAGATGGCGACGTTGAGCGGGGTGTTCATGGCGCTGACGTTCGCGGTCTTCGCCGTGTACGGGGTGTTCGCGGCGTCGATGCGCGACCGGGTGCTGGCCCGGCCGCGCGTGATGGTGTGGCTGCGCCGGGTCTTCGCCGCGTCGTTCGCCGCTCTGGGCGTGAAGCTCGCGCTGACCTAGTCGCAGGCGGCGGCGCGTTCGAGCAGAAGCGTCTTCTCTCGTTCGTTGCGGGTAAGCTTCGCGGCCTTCTCGAACTCCGCCTTGGCTTCCTTCGTGCGGCCGAGCTTGACCAGGAAGTCGCCGCGTACGCTGGGCAGCAGGTGGTAGCCCTGCAACGCCTTCGCGCCGGAGATCTCGTCGACGAGCGCCAGCCCGGCGGCAGGTCCGAACGCCATGGACAGCGCCACCGCGCGGTTGAGCTCGACGATCGGCGACGGCGAGATCCGGCCGAGCACCTCGTAGAGCGTGGCGATGCGCTGCCAGTCCGTGTCCTCGGGCCTGCGCGCGCGGCCATGACATGCGGCGAGGGCGGCCTGCACGTAGTAGGGGCCGGGCGGCTGGTTGAGCGCCTCGGCCCGTTCCAGCGCTTTGAGGCCACGGCCGATGAGCAGCCAGTCCCACTTGCCGCGGTCCTGTTCGAGCAGCAGCACCGGTTCGCCGCCGGGGCCGGTGCGGGCCTTCGACCGCGAGGCCTGGATCTCCATCAGCGCGACCAGGCTGTGGACCTCGGCCTCCTTCGGCGCCAGCTCGGCGAGCACACGGCCGAGCCGCAACGCCTCCGCGCACAGCTCGGGACGCATCCAGTCGTCGCCCTGGGTGGCGGAGTAGCCCTCGTTGAAGATCAGGTAGAGCACTTCGAGAACACTGGCCAGGCGACCGGCGAGCTCCGGGCCTTCGGGGACCTCGAACGGCACACCGGCGTCGGCCAGCGCCTTCTTGGCGCGCACGATCCGTTGCGCCACGGTCGAGTCGCTGACCAGGAACGCGCGGGCGATCTCCTCGGTCTTGAGCCCGCCGAGCATCTTGAGGGTGAGTGCGACCCGTGCCTCGGTGCCCAGAACCGGGTGGCAGGCGGTGAAGATGAGGCTCAGCAGGTCGTCGCCGATCTCGTCGTCGATGCCCTCGCTGGCGTCCGGCGTGGCCTCCTGGACGTCGCGCCCGATTTCCTCGACCTTGCGGTTGAAGTTCTCGCGCCTGCGGATCTGGTCGATCGCCCGCCGCTTGGCCGTGGTCGTGAGCCACGCGCCGGGGTTGCGCGGCACGCCTTCCTCAGGCCACTGCTCCAGCGCCGCGACCAGCGCGTCCTGCGCCATCTCCTCGGCGAGCCCGACGTCGCGCGTGTACCGGGCGAGCGCGGCGATGACCTTCGCCGACTCCATCCGCCAAACCGCGTCGATGGTGCGATGCACCGAGGTGGTAGCCCCCATGCAGGCATCAGACCACAGCCACCTGCCGTATTTCCACGACGCACGCCGGAAGGGGGATCCGCTTGACGCGTTCCACTGCCTCCTCGCGGTTCCGGACGTCGATCAGCCAGTAGCCGGACACCCCGCAGGCGTGCGGCACCAGGTCGCCGGCGTCGAGCAGGACGCCTCCGCGTTCGAGGGCGTCGGTGTGCAGTGCTGCCAACGGATCCGGACTTCTGACGAACACCATGAACCGCACCGGGCCTCCTCGATCGCGCTCCCCTTGCAGAGACGTCGAACGAGGAGGCCCGGAATCGACGGATGATCAGCTCAGGAGGGATTCGAGGGCGACTGCCACGCCGTCCTGCTCCTGTCGTTGAGCTGGAACGTCCCGCTGAGATCGCTCAACTCGTCGTCATGAAATCGGCCCGGTGGTCGCGGGCCCACTGCGCGAACGTCCGGTACGGCCGCCCCATGAGCCGCTCGTAGTCCGGCGACACCACGAACTCGTAGTCGCTGAAGTCGTCCGCCTCGCCACCCTCGTACCCGCCGATGCCGAGGATGTAGCGGGCGATCTCCTCCGGCCAGCCGACGCTCACGTAGTAGGCGAGCGCCTCCTCGACCGTCACGTCCTGGAACCGCAACGAGCGCCCGATCGCCTCACCCAAGGCGTGGGCCATCTGCCGCTGGGTGAGCCGCGGCGGCCCGGACAGGTTGTAGGCCTTGCCCGCGTGCCCGTCCTCCAGCAGCACCTTGATCGCCACGTCCGCGATGTCGGCCTCGTGGATCGGCTGGCCGAACTCGTCGGGGTTGGGATGCACGATCGTGCCGTCCGCGCGGATCGACGGCCCCCACAGGTCGATCTTGTTGGCCGCGAACTCGCCCGGCCGCAGGTGGGTCCACTCCACGCCGGACGCCTCGACCACCTGCTCGACCGGCAGGTGGTGGGTGGTGTCGTAGCCGTAGGTCACGGCACCCGAGGACAGCGTCACGATCCTGCGCACGCCGGCTTTCACCGCGAGCGAGACGACCTCTGCGGCGGTCGGCGGATGCACGAACAGGTACAGCTTCTCCACGCCGTCGAACGGAATGCTGGACGGATCGTCGAGATCGCCCCGCACGACCTCCACACCGGCCGGGAACGACGCCTTGGCCGGGTCACGGGTGACTGCCCGGACTCCGGAACCAAGGCCCCGCACCACCAATCGGCCAACGTTGCCCGTCGCACCGGTCACCAGGATCGTCATCGCAAGCCCCCTTCGATTCCGTCCAGCAGCTTCTCCAGCCCGTAGTCGAACGAGCCGCGCATGTTGTCCGCGAGCGTGCCCTCGACGTGATAGGCCCCGGCGTTCCACAGCGCGGTCATCGCGGGATAGCGCTCCACGTCGAAGTAGTCGTCCCAGAACACCTGTCGCGCGCCCCACCACGAGTCGCCGGACTCGCCGGTGGTCACCGCGAGCTGTTGATCGTCCACTTCGGACGCCGCCGCGCCGTGGACGAACCCCTCGATCGCCACGTGCGCCACGGTGACCTGGCGCGGTTCGAGGCCCGCGTCGGCAAGTGCGGCCAGCACGAACTCCTGGCCGTCCATCAGGCCCGGCCCGAGCGGCGGGCGGATCATCGACACGTCCCGCATCCACGGGTGTGCCTGGTAGACCGCGCGGGTGCGGTCGGCGTAGTGCTTGATGCGCTCACGCCACGTGCCGTCGGACGTCAGCGAGCGCTCCTGCAGCACTGTGTCGGCCATCAGGTCGAGGAGCTCGCCCTTGCCGGGCACGTGCGTGTAGAGCGACATCGTGCCGACGGTCAGCTCCTGCGCGACGCGGGCCATCGACATCGCGCCGAGTCCTTCGCGGTCGGCCACCGCGATCGCAGCCGTGACGATCTGGTCGACGCTCACCTTGGGCTTCCTGCCGACCGGCTTCGGCTCCTGCGGCGTGCGCCAGAGCAGTGCGAGCGTCCTGACCGGGTCTCCCCCGCCACTGCGTTCGGCGGCCATCCGTCCACCCCATTTCCGTAGGCCATACGGAAACAATACCGTACGCCCTACGGAAATCAACCGACCAGCTCCAGCCATGCCTCCGCGAGAACGCTGTGACCTGCGGCGGTGAGGTGCACACCGTCTTCGGACCAGTGCTCCGGCGTGGCCAGCGCGGTGAAGATCCGGTCGGCTTCGAGCAGCTCGGCGTCGTACCGGGCGGCGAGCTCGTGCACGACCTCGATCTTCGACTCGAGGTCCACACGCCACTCCTCGCGTTCCTGGTCGCCGATCAGCATGCCGTGGGGTCCGGCCTCGACCACGGCCGACACGTGCAGCAGGAACGGCTCGACCAGGATCAACCGCGTGTCCGCCAGTGGTTTCAACAGTCGGTCATAGGTGTCCGCGTACTCCTCGGTCGAGATCACCGGTGCTTCCGGCAGGATCGTGCGCCTGCCGACGTCGTTGATGCCGACCAGGACCGACAGCACGTCCGGGCGCGCGTCGAGGACGTCGGTCTGCCAGCGGGCTTCGAGATCGGTCACCGTGTCGCCGGGACAAGCGGTGTTGAGCCAGGTCAGGGGCCGGTCGGGGTGCTCGAAGCACCAACGGCCGGCAACCTGCAGCGGATAGGCGGCCCGGTCCTCGCCAGGCCGCCGCACGAAGCTGCTGATCGAGTCGCCGGTGAACATCACGGTGCCGCCGGCCGTCAAGGTGATCGCCATGCCCGAACTCTGACGCGACCCGCTGGCAGGCCGCGCACACGGCGCTGGTCAACTCCTGTTGACGTACCAGGTGACCTTCACAGCGGTCTCCGATGATCCTTCAGCTCGACACACACCTGACCAGCATGCGGAAACAGAGAGGCATGATGGCGGCCATGATTCACACCGCCCGGCGCTTCCACGGCCTGCTCGAGCCGATCTGCCTGGTCACCTTCTTCGCCGACGAGTGCAACGACGAGCTGGCCGCGCTCGGTCACGGCAACTACTGGGACGGCTACTTCGCCAGCCGCGCCGCCCCGCTCGGACGCGTTGCGGCGGAGGTCGTGCACGCCGCGTTCTACAACTTCGCCGACGGGGAAGCCGCGCGGCACATCCCGAGCGCGTGGGAGAAGATCCCGCCCGAGGAGTCCGTCGCCGCACGGGAACGGGGCAGCGCGGCCTCGGTGCGCCGGATCATCGGCGACCTGGCCGATTCCCCTGGGCTGGTGCGCGCCGCCGACCTCACCACCAAAGCCGCGACGAGCGCGCCCATGGCCGGCCGGGTGATGTACGCGGGGATGCGCACGCTGCCGGTGCCGACCGATCCG
>JAVXWK010001066.1:0-13660 GCA_032230575.1 Pseudonocardiales bacterium
TGCAGTGCAGGACGCAGCCGTCCTGGACGTTCGACCGCTCGCCGATCTCGATGTACCCGTGGTCGCCGCGCAGCACGGTCTGCGGCCACACCGACGCGAAGGCGCCGATCCGGACGTCGCCGATCACGGTCGCGTCCGGGTGGACGTAGGCGTCCGGGGGGATCTGCGGCACCCGGTCTCCAAGGGCGTACACGGCCAACGCACTGGTCCTCTCGTCGTAGCGACCCGCATCGTGTCAGAGCCGGTTCAGCGCGTGCGCCAGCCCTGGTCGACGGGGCCGGTGCCGCTGCCGATTGCAAAGCCCCCGCGGATCGCGCCGGTCACGTAGTCCTTCGCCTTCCTCACGGCGGTGACGACGTCGTCCCCCAGGGCGAGGTACGACGCGACAGCTGACGCGAGCGTGCAGCCCGTGCCGTGCGTGTGCGGGCTGTCGATCCGGGCTGCCCGCAGCAGATGCTCGACCGTGCCGTCGGTGAGCAGGTCGACCGCATCGCCTTCGAGGTGACCGCCCTTGACGAGCACCCACTGCGGCCTGAGCTCGAGCACGGCCTCGGCGGCAGCCCGCAGGTCTTCTTCACGCCGTACGACGATGCCGGTGAGCCGCTCGACCTCGGCGAGGTTCGGCGTGACGACCGTCGCCAGCGGGACCAGCTCGGAGCGCAGCGCAAGAAGCCCGTCCTCGGTGAGCAGGGCGTCGCCCGAGCTGCACACCCCGACCGGGTCGATGACGATCGGCGCCGCGACGCGGTGCAGGCGCTCGGCAACGACCGACACGATGTCTGCGGAGGCGAGCATCCCGGTCTTCACGGCATCGACGCCGATGTCATCGAGCACCGCGGCGAGCTGCGCGCGCACCGCGTCGACCGGGAGCGACCAGACGCCGTGGACGCCGAGGCTGTTCTGCGCGGTGACCGCGGTGACGACGCTCATCCCGTGCACCCCGCACGCGAGCATCGTCTTCAGGTCGGCCTGGATGCCGGCGCCGCCGCCGGAGTCGGACCCGGCGACGGTCAGCACGCGCTTCACGCGAAGTGGTCCCAGCCGCGCGGTGCGGGACGGCCGGCGACAGTGACCTCGGGCTCCCCCGCGGTGACCCGGCCGATGACCCGGACCCCCTCGGTTCCGGCGGCCTCCGTCGCGCCGCCGCGCGTCCTGACCGTCGCCGGATCCGACTCCGGGGGTGGCGCCGGCATCCAGGCCGACCTGAAGACGATGCTCGCGCTGGGCGCGCACGGCATGAGTGTGCTGACCGCGGTCACCGCGCAGAACTCCCTCGGCGTCCAGGGGGCGTGGGAGCTGCCGGCCGAGGCGGTGCGGGCGCAGTACCGCAGCGTCGTGGACGACATCGGCGTACAGGCGGTGAAGACCGGCATGCTGGCCTCGCCCCTGCTGGTCGAGACCGTGGCCGAGCTGCTCGCGGACACCGCCGCACCCGTGGTCGTGGACCCGGTGAGCGTCTCCAAGCACGGTGACCGGCTGCTCGCCGACGACGCGCTGGACGCCGTACGGACCGTACTGCTGCCGGTCGCGACGGTGGCGACCCCGAATCTCGACGAGACGGCGCAGCTCACCGGCGTCTCGGTGACGAGTGAAGGCGATATGCGCCGGGCCGCGGAACGGCTCCTGAAGTACGGGCCGCGGTGGGTGCTCGTGAAGGGCGGGCATCTGCCGGGCGAGGCCGTGGACCTGCTGACCGACGGTTCCGATGAGCACTGGCTGCGGGCCCCGCGCCACGACAACCGCCATACGCACGGCACGGGTTGCACCCTGGCCTCCGCGATCGCGGTCGGCCTGGCGCAGGGGCATCCGGTACCGGAGGCGGTGGCCCGGGCGAAGGAGTACGTCACGGGTGCGATCGCCGCGGGGTTCGCGCTGGGCGCGGGCCTGGGCCCGGTCGACCACGGCTGGCGGACCCGCCCGGGCCGGTGACACCCTGCGCCCGCACTCGGTGGGCGCGGCGGGCCGGGGCCGCCTCCCGCTACCGGATCCCCGCGGTCCTGAGTGCCGTAAGGACCAGCGTGCGGGCGACGGCGACGGTTTCGGCGAGCGATACGCGTTCGTCGGGGCCGTGGGCGAGGCGCACGTCGCCGGGGCCGTACTGCAGCGTCGGTATGCCCGCCGCCGCGTAGAGCCGCAGGTCGCTGCCGTAGGGCGCGCCGCGCTCCCGGGGACCGGGCGAACCGGTCGCGTCCGCGTGCGCGGTGCCGACCACCTCGCGCAGGGCATGCCCGGGAGTGAGCCTGCCACTGGCGAACTGCCCGCCGGGCCAGGAGACGACGGCCGGATGGTCGCGCAGCCACGGGTCGTCCGCGCACGCCTGGGCCACGCACTGCTCGAACTCGGCGCGGGCCGCGGCGGGTTCCTCACCGAGCCGCAGCCCCAGTCGCCCGTCGGCGACCAGGAGGCCCGGCACGCTGCTGGCCCAGTCCCCGGCCCGCAGCATGCCGACGGACAGGCAGTAGGGGATGGGGTATTCGGCCATCAAGGGGTCCGGCACCTTGTTGCGTACGACCTCCAGCCGGGCGAGCGCCGCGCCGATCGGCGTGTAGGCGTCGATGGCGCTCACACCGGCGTCCCGGGTGCTCGCGTGCGCGGACCGGCCGGGCACGGTGACACGGAAGGTCAGGGCGCCCGCGTTGGCGGTGATCAGGGTGCCGCCCGTCGGCTCGGTGATGACACAGGCGTCACCGCGGTGTCCGCGGCGCAGGGTCCCGAAGGCGCCGAGCCCGCCGTCCTCCTCGCCGACGACGAAGTGGCCGGCCACACTGCCGCCCAGCCGTACTCCACAGGCGCGGATCGCCGCCAGCGCGGCGATGTTGGCGACGATACCGGCCTTCATGTCGCAGGCGCCCCGGGCGTGTACGACATCCCCGCGCACCCTCGGCACGAACGGGTCGCCCGCCCACTGGGCGAGGTCGCCGGGCGGCACCACGTCGACGTGCCCCTGCAGGATCAGCGTCGGCCCGTCGTTCTGCTTCGTGCCGCCCACCAGCCCCCACGCCTCGGTACGCGGCGCCTCGCCGCCGGGGAAGCGTTCGTGCTGTTGAAGCTCCGGCAGGTTCATCGACCACAGGTCGACGCCGAGATCCAGCCGCTCCAGCTGCCCGGCCAGCACGTGCTGCAGCTCCGACTCCGCCGCACTGCCCGTCACACTCGGAACCTCGAGCAGCTCCAGCAACAGCCGCCCGATCGCCGCCTCGTCCACCGCGGCCAGCGCCGCCTCGCTCGTCGTCACAAGCCGTGAGCGTAGGTTCGGCCCTCACCTGCAAACAATCGTCATTTCCGGCGCGTTAGACCGTCTTCTTTGCAGATTCTCGGCCTTGGTGGCACTTTTTTGCGCATGGACACCATCGACGAGGCGATCATCCAGTGCGTGCTGCGCAACGCCCGCGCCACGTACGCCGAGATCGGCAAGGCGGCGGGACTGTCCCCGTCGGCCGCGAAGAGACGCCTGGACCGCCTGGTCGCCACCGGCGCCATCCGCGGCTTCACCGCGATCGTCGACCCACAAGCTCTCGCCTGGCACACCGAGGCGTTCGTGGAGGTCTACTGCGCCGGCAACCCCACCCCGGCCGACCTGCGCCAAGCACTCGACGACATTCCCGAGGTCATCGACGCCTGCACGGTCTCCGGTGCCGCCGACGCGATGATCTACATGCTGGCCAAGGACATCCCGCACCTGGAGCTGGCCATCCAGCGGGTCCGCGCCACCAAACCGGTCGAACGGACGGAGAGCGCCATCGTGCTCTCGCGGCTGCTGAGCCGCCCGCGCCTGTGATCAGCCGAGACGGCGTGACACCGGGAAGTTGAAGTAGGTGTCCGGGTACGGCTCGCCGTTCAGCGTGAAGTGCCACCACTCCTCAGGCAGGTTCCGGAACCCGGCTTTGACCATCGCGGACTTCAGCAGCTGCCGGTTCTCCCGCGCCTTCCCGGTGATCCGCGGGTCGTCGGTGTGCGACAACGTGTCGAAGCAGTCGTACCCGGTGCCCATCTCGACCGTGTTGTCCGGGAAGCGGTTCGGCGCGTAGCAGTTCACCAGCTTCTCCCCCGGCACGTACGGCCGCTGGTAGCGAGCAGGCAGCTTCACGATCGTCAGGTCGAGCGTCGACCCGCGGCTGTGCCCGGACTTCTCCGCGATGTACCCGTCCTCGAACAGCCGCGTCTTGTCGACCTGCGGGTAGAACTCGGGCTTCATCCTCTGGTCGGCCAGGTCCTTGGCCCACCGCACGAAGTGGTCGACCGCGCGCTGCGGCCGGTAGCAGTCGTAGACCTTGAGCGAGTAGCCCTGCGCGAGCATCTCCCGCTGCACCGACCGCAACGCCAGCGCCGCCGGCCTGGTGAGGATGCACAGCGGCTGGCGGTAGCCGTCGATGCGGGTGCCCACGAAGTTGTGGGCCGTGTAGTAGCGGATGTCGTGCAGGATCGTCGGGTCGACGTCGCGCAGCACCACGAACCCGGTGGTGGCCTGGGCGGGCATCGCGAACGACACGGTGAGCAGCACGGAGAGCAGCAGGGCGCGCATGGCGCTCATCCAAGCAGCCAGCGGACCAGCGGCTAAGGGGTTGGACCGGTCATCGGAACAGCCCCGGGGATCACGTGGCCGGCTGGGGACCTAGGCGTGCGGCCAAGCGCGCAGCAGGGAGTCGAGCGCGTCGAGCGCACGGATCCACGACGCCTCGACCCCGCGCGGATGACTGTGGAACGCCCCCGCCCGCTCCAACGACACGTACCCGTGGAACGTGCTGTGCAGCAACCGCACGGCGTCCGTCTGATCCGGCTCCCACAGGTCGTACCCGCGCAGGATCGCCCGCGTCATCTCCGCGTGCTTGCCCGCCGCGCTCAAAGCAGCCGTGTCCGGGTCGAGCACCATCTGCGCCGCCGCGTACCGGCCGGGATGCTCGTGCGCATACGACCGGTAGGCCTGCGCGAACGCCACCAGCGCATCCTTGCCCGAACGGCCGGCCAGCGCGTCCGACACCCGGTCCGCCATCTCGGCCAGCGCCAGCACCGCGAGCCGCACGCGCAGGTCGTGGGCGTTGCGGATGTGCGAGTACAGCGATGCGTCCTTCACACCGAACTGCCGGGCGAGCGCGGACACCGTGACGTTCTCGAAGCCGACCTCGTCCGCCAGCTCCGCGGCCGCCTGCGTGAGGCGTTCAGCGGTGAGCCCCGCGCGTGCCATCCGTCACCCTTCCTAGAGCCCTTAATAATTTGCCTAGGACCTCTAGGTAAGCCTAGCGTCCCTGGTCATGAAGCCGCTGACCGAACACGACCTCCGCGCGTCCTTCGTCAATTCCACCAAGGGCGAGGCGAAGCGCATGCACGTACCCAGGGATCTCGCCGAACGCCCGTGGGACGACCTCGACTTCCTGGGCTGGCGCGACCCGGCCGCACCCGACCGCGGCTACCTGGTGATCGAGCTGGACGGCAAGCTCGTGGGCATCGCGCTGAGGCGCGCGAGCAGTTCCGGGCGCGCGCGAAAGACCATGTGCTCGTGGTGCCTGACCACGCATTCCGGTGACGGGGTGTCGTTGATGACCGCGCGCAAGGCGGGGGAGTCCGGGCAACTGGGCAACTCGGTCGGCGCCTACATCTGCGCTGACCTGGCCTGCTCGTTGTACCTGCGCGGGAAGAAGAGCGCGGGACCGGGGTCGAGGTTCAAGGAGTCGATCACGCTCGACGAGCAGGTCGGCCGCATGGTCGCCGGCGTGAGCGCGTTCCTCGATCGAGTGAACTCGTAGGGGTCAGGGCGTCAGAGTTCCAGCACGAGCTCGGCCGAGCAGGCGCGAGCGCAGGGCCAGGGGTCACCGCACTCGGTGCAGCCGGTCGCGGCGGGCAGGTGCGTGTCGAGCACGTGCACCGCGCGGCTGCGGTAATGCTCCAGGTCAGACTCCCAGTCGTGGTGGGAGGACGCGGTCGCACTGGTCATTTTCATCAGTCCTCGGGTTCGAGCTGCTGGACATCAGCATGCACCCGAGACGCCGGTTTGTGACGCGCATTACGCGAAACAGGACCGTGTCCGTCCAAATTCAGACAAACGGGGTTGCCGGAGAGCCGAATCAAGACGGCGCGGCGCGGCATCATGTCCACATGGACATCCCAGCGCTGGTGGCCGCGGCCGCGCGTGGTGACCAGAGCGCGTGGGACGCCCTGGTCAGACAGTTCAGCGGGCTGCTGTGGTCGATCGCCCGCGCCTACCGCCTGAGCGACGCCGACGCGGCCGACGCCGTCCAGTGCACCTGGATCAAGCTGGTCGAACACCTCGACCGCATCGCCGAACCGGAACGCCTCGCCGGGTGGCTCTCCACCACCGCGCGGCACGAGTGCCTGCAGCTCATCCGCAAGTCAGGCCGCCTGCCGGAGCCCGCGGAGGAGATCGACGACTCCCCCGACCTCGCCCCGGCCGTCGACCACGAGCTGCTCGAAGGCGAACGCAACGCGGCGCTCTGGCGGGTCTTCGAACAGCTGCCGGACCGGTGCCGGCGGCTGCTGCGCGTGCTGATGGCCTCGCCGCCACCCGCGTACGCCGACGCCGCACTCGCCCTGGACATGCCGGTCGGCAGCATCGGCCCGATCCGGCAGCGCTGCCTCGGCAGGATGAAAGCGCTGGTCAGCGGCCACTCACTGCTGGAGGAGCGGTCATGAACGACGACGACTTCCTCGACGCGCTCAGGGCCGCGGCCGACGAGTTCGACCCGGTCCCCGCGGGCGTGCTGCGCGATGCGAGCGCCGCGCTGGCGTTGCGAACCCTCGACGCCGAACTGGCCGAGCTCGCCGAGTCGGAGGCCCTGGTGCGCGGCGACGGGCCGCTCACGCTGGCCTTCGAGTCCGAGCGGGTCACGATCAGCCTGGAGATCAGCGACGCCACGGTCCGCGGGTTCGTCACGGGTGCTGAGGGCGAGGCGGTGGTGGAGACGCCACGGTCACGCCGTGCGGTGCCCATCGACGACGGCTGGTTCACGGCGACGGAGGTGCCGCCCGGCTTGGTGCGCATCCGGGTCACGGCGGCGGACGGCACCCCCGTCGTCACGCAGTGGGCGCGCCCCTGAGCCGCTGCACATCGGCCCGCAGCTGGTCGAGCGCACTGCGGTAGAGCTGCGGCCCGACCGACACGCGGGCCACGCCGGCCGCGCGCAGTTCCTCCAGCGATCCGCCCTTCAACGGCAGCCCGGCGTTCACCGGGGCACCGACGCCGACCACCGCCCGCAGCTCCTCCGGCCCGGCACCCGGCACGAACACGCAGTCGGCACCCGCCGACCAGTACGCCTTGGCCCGGTCGAGGGCGTCAGCCAGACGATCGTCTCCGCGGTGCGGCGAGGACGGGAAGAACGAGTCGATCCGGGCGTTGATCACCAGCGGCACCCCGGTCCGCTCCGCCGCCGCCCGCATCTCCACGAGGTACGCGGCACGCACGTCCGCGTCGACCAGGCCGCCGTTCACGTGGTCGGTGTCCTCGATGTTGCAGCCGGCCGCTCCGATCCCGGCGAGCAACTCGACCAGCTCACCCGGTGCCAGCCCGTACCCGGCCTCGGCGTCGACCGTGACCGGGACGTCGACCGACGCCACAACGCGTCCGGCGATGAACATCATCTCGTCGCGCGAGGCGCGTTCGCCGTCCTCGTAGCCCAGGACCGCGGCGATCGCGTTGCTCGCCGTCGCGACCACCGGGAACCCCGCGTCGACGACCGCGCGGGCGCTGCCGGCGTCCCAGACGTTCGGCAGCACCAGCGGATCACCGGGGACGTGCAGCGAGCGGAGCAGCTCCGCCTTGCCGGTCACCACGGGTCGGGCAGGCCGTGCCCGGCGGTGATCAGGCTGCGCAGGCTGCCGTTGACGTAGTGCTGCCACCCCGCCGAGCACGCGCCGAAGCACTCGACGTCCGGCACCAGGCCGACGTGGGTGAACCGCAGCTCGGTGCCGCCGGACGTGGGAACGACGTCGAACACGATCTCGCTGCCGGTCCACTCAGCCGGCTGCGAGACGAATGACAGGTGGCTGTCGGTGACCTGCCAGACCACGCGGTGGCCCGGGTCGAGCTCGGCCACGCGCTGACGGCTGTAGTGCTGCGGCGGATGCCGGTAGGTGAACTCGGCACCCACCTCGTCGGCACGCCCCTCGACCTCGCCCGTCCACCACGCGCGGACGTCCAGCACGGCGGCGAAGACCTCGTCCGGCGACTGTTCGACGGTGTAGGAGGTCGAGTAACCCCGGTCGGTTCGTGTCATGAGTGATCGGATCCCGTCTCTCGCTCCGCTTTGCCGCGCTGAATCCGCTCGGCGATCCGCTTGATCCGCTGCAGCCGGGCGTCCCAGGTCGCGCCGACGGCCGACAGCTGGGCGACCGCACGGGCGAGCTGCGCCTCGTCCACCTCGTAACGGCGCTCGCGCCCCGCCGGCGTCACGTGCACCAGGCCCGCGCGGTCCAGCACACCGAGGTGCTTGGCGACCGCCTGCCGCGTGACCGGCAGGTGCTCGCTGAGCGTGGTCGCCGTCCCGCCGCCCTCGGCGAGCAGCAGGTCGAGCATCCGCCTCCGGGTCGGATCACCGACCGCGGACCACAGGTCGTCGTCGATCACGGCCGTGCGACCAGCTTCTCGGCGTAGGAGACGAGGAGCGGGAGGAAGTGGTCCCAGCCCTGGACGTGGTCGTGGTAGGCCTGCTCCAGCACGGCGGCTTCCCAGCCGCGCTCGCGGAAGCCGGTTTCCTTGAAGCGCAACAGCGAGCCGTCGCCGGACGCGACGATGTCGACCGTGACGAGCAGGGAGTTGCCCGACGCGGCCTTCTCTCCCTCGTCGGTCACCCAGAGGAAAGCGAACCTGCGGGGCGGGTCCGCCTCCACGACGGTGAGCTGCTCGACCTTCGCCTCCGGTGAGGCGGGGTCGCCGAAGGTGATCGTGAGGGGACCGCCGGGCACCGGGTCGAGCTCGGCGTGGTCGGACCACCACTCGCGCAGGTGCTCTGGCGAGCTGACCACTTCGTAGACCACCTCGGGGGTGGCGTCGATGCGCAGTTCCCGCTCAATGCTTCCGTACTCCACGGAGTCCTCCTGACTGATGTGCAACCAACGGTTGCGCATCAACCTAACCGGATCGCCGTGTTTGCGCAACCTTTGGTTGCACAAGGCTGGAACGATCTGTATTTGCGTGTGATGTGCCCCCTCCTCCCCTGGTACAAGGGGATTAGAGGGGAAACGCTCATGGTCTGCTTCATCCTGCCCGCGCACCTGCTCATCGAGCTCGCGGAAGCCGGCAACATCGACATCCGCGACACCATCCCGACCCTGCTCGCCTCGGCCGCCCTGCGCACCCAGCGCGACACCCTCACCGAGGCCATCCAGTTCCTCGACCTCAACGCGGGCCAGTTACGCGGTCCCGCCAGCGAGTTCAAGGCCGTGCACGACGTCCAGGGCGGCGACGAGCGCAACCTGCCCGGCGTCATGCGCCGCAAGGAAGGCGACGGCGCGAACAGCGACCCGGCCGTCAACGACGCGTTCGACAACGCCGACCGCACCTACGACTTCTACCGCGATGTGCTGGGACGCCACAGCGTCGATGGCAACGGCCTCAAGCTCGTGTCGTCCGTCCACTTCGGACGCGGCTTCGACAACGCCTTCTGGGACGGCACGCAGATGGTCTACGGCGACGGCAGCGGCAAGGTCTTCCAGGCCGGCGCGCTGGCCCGCGACATCTCCGTGGTGGGCCACGAGATCACGCACGGCGTCGTCCAGTACACGGCGGGCCTGCGCTACCGCAAGCAGTCCGGCGCGCTGAACGAGTCCTGGGCCGACGTCTTCGGCTCGCTGGTCAAGCAGCACGCGCTCGGGCAGTCCGCCGACCAGGCCGACTGGCTGATCGGCGCGGGCATCCTCGGCACGCAGCTGCAGGGCGTTGCGCTGCGGTCGATGAAGGACCCCGGCAAAGCCCACCAGCTCGACCGCCAGCCCGCCCACATGCGCTCGTACGTCGACCTGCCCGACGACGGCAACCCGCGCAACGACAACGGCGGCGTGCACATCAACTCCGGCATCCCGAACAAGGCCTTCCACCTCGCGGCGACCCGTCTCGGCGGCAACGCGTGGGAGCGCGCGGGCAAGGTCTGGTACGACGCGCTCGCCACGAAGCTGCGGGTGAACTCGGACTTCGCCGAGGCGGCCGCTGCGACGGTGGCGTCGGCTCAGTCGCTGTTCGGGGCAGAGGTCGCGGGCGTGGTGCGAAGCGCGTGGAGCGACGTCGGCGTCAGCTAGCGAGTTCGGTGTGGATCGTGTCGCGGGTGACCGGCTCGCCGCAGTGGTGGCAGAGCAGGTCGACCTGCACCGGCTGACCGCACGCGTGCCGGCGGACTACGACGGGGCTGTCCATCGCCCACTTGTCGCCCCACTGGGTCAGCGCGAGCATCACCGGGAACAGCTCCCGGCCCGCCTCGGTGAGGTGGTACTCGTGGCGGGGCGGGTGCTCGCTGTAGAGGCGGCGCTCGACGATCCCGGCCGCCTCCAGCTTGCGCAGCCGGTCAGCGAGCAGGTCGCGGGACGCGCCCGTGTACCCGGCGATGCGGGCGAAGCGGTGCACGCCGTAGCCGATCTCCCGCAGAGCCAGCAGCGACCACCGCTCGCCGAGGATCTCCAGCGCCGCCGCGAGCGAGCACGGGCGGACCCCCAGTGGCAGGTCGGCCATGAGGATGCCGGGCCGCGGTTCGGGATCGGTCATCACCCCAGCCTAGTCGAGTGTGTTGTGCTTTCCAACCTACTGCCCTACTGTGGCGCCAGTCGGTAGGAAAACACAACACACTCGCCATGAGGTGCGGATGACCATGTCGATGAGCACCAAGGCCGGGATCAGCATCCCCGGGACGAGCGCCCACTTCCTCGAGGCGACCGGGACGAGCGGCAGGCTGCGTTATCTCACCGGCGGGAGTGGCGCGCCCCTGGTCCTGCTGCACACCGTGCGCACTCAGGCCGAGCACTTCCGCCACCTCATCCCGCTCGTCCAGCAGCGGTACACCGTGTACGCCCTCGACCTGCCGGGCATGGGCCATTCGCAGATCGTGCCCGGCGCGTCCTACGACGAACCCGCCCTGCGCGTGGCCGTCACCCGGCTCATCACGCAGCTCGACCTGCGCGACGTGACCCTGCTCGGCGAGTCGATGGGAGCCGTGCTCGCTCTCACCGCCGCGGCCGACCTCCCCGACCGCGTCCGCCGGGTGGTGGCGGTGAACGCCTACGACTACACCGGCGGCATCGCCAGGTCCAGCCTGCTCGCGCGGCTGATCATCACTGGCGTCATCGCACCCGGTGTAGGCCCATTGCTCGCCGGGCTGGAACCCAAACCCGTCATGCGCGCGATCCTGACCGGTGGTCTCGCCGACCCGACGGCGCTGCGCGAGGACTACCTGGACGAGCTCCTCGCCGTCGGCCGCCACCCCGGCTACTCGACCGTCGTCCGCGGCGTCTACCGCAACCTGCCCAGCCTCATCGCGGCCCGCGCCCGCTACCGCGAGGTCACCGCACCCGTCCACCTCGTCTACGGCGAGAAGGACTGGTCCCGTCCATCGGACCGGCAGGCCAACCGGGAACTGCTGCCCGGCGCCGAGTTCACCCAGGTCTCGAACGCAGGCCACTTCATCTCCCTGGAACGGCCCGACGTGTTGCTGGACTCCGTCGCATGACCGGCCCCAAGCTGCCGCCGAAGCTGGCCGCGCACCCGTCGGTGCGGGCCGTGCTCGCCCAGCGCAGGACCAGCCCACCCGCGGTGATCGACGCGACCTGGCTGCGCGACCTGTGCCTCGCGGCCGGAGCGGACGACGTGGCCGCGGTCAGCCTGGACCACGCCGACCTGGCCGGCGAGCGCGAGCATGCGCTGTCCGCGTTGCCCGGCACCCGTTCCCTGATCGCGATGGCCTTCCGGATGAACCGCGACAACTGCCGCTCCCCGGCCCGCAGCGTCGCGAACCAGGAGTTCCACCAGGCCGGCGAACACGCCGACCACACCGCCCGCAGCGTCACGCAGGCCCTGCAGGACGCCGGCTACCGCGCGCTCAACCCGTCGGTCGGCTTCCCCCAGGAGATGGACCGCTATCCCGGACGGATCTGGGTAGTCGCGCACAAGACCGTCGCGGTGGCCGCGGGGCTCGGCGTCATGGGCCTGCACCGCAACGTCATCCACCCGAAGTTCGGCAGCTTCGTGCTGCTAGCCACCGTGCTGGTCGACGCTCCGGTGAGCGAGTACGGCCAAGCGCTGGACTACAACCCGTGCATCGACTGCAAGTTGTGCGTCGCCGCCTGCCCGGTCGGCGCCATCCGCAAGAGCGGGGAGTTCGACGGGCTGGCCTGTGCCACGCACAACTACCGCGAGTTCATGAGCGGGTTCACCGACTGGGTGCAGACCGTGGCCGACAGCGAGGACGCCGCCGACTACCGCTCCCGCGTCACCGACTCCGAAAGCGCGTCGATGTGGCAGAGCCTCGCCTCGCCGCCCGGCTACAAGTCCGGGTACTGCGTGGCCGTCTGCCCCGCCGGCGAGGACGTCCTGGGCCCGTACCTCGACGACCGCAAGACCTTCATGGACACCGTGCTGCGACCGCTCCAGGACAAGAAGGAGACCCTTTACGTCCTGCCGGGCTCAGCCGCGCAGGAACATGCCCAGCGCCGCTTTCCCCACAAACCCACCAACGAGGTCAGCGGCGGCTGGCTGCCTCCGAAGCCTCGGTCGTGATCGACGCGCTTATCGCGGGCGTATCGAAATCCGGATACGTCACGGCAACAGTCCTCGATCTTCGATAGAGGCACGGACCAGGCCGAGACGAAGGAGAAGACGTGACTACTGGGGGACAGTGGAACCGGCGCTCGTTGTTGCGGGGCGCCGCCGCGGTGGCCGGCGCCGTCGCGACAGCACCGCTGCTCGGAGGCGTGGCCAGGGCACTGGGCGCATCCGGTGACGCGTTGTTCAAAGCGGGGAAGTTCGAGGAGGCCGGCCGCGCCTACGAACAGATCCTGAAGACCGACCCCACGAACGCCCACGCGGCCCGCCGGCGCGGCCTCGTCGGACTGTTCGCCAACAAGTTCGCCGACGCCGAGAAATACCTCAAGCTGGCCGTCGACCTGGATCCCGGTGACAAGACCGCCCACGAGTTCCTGGCCGACTGCTACCTCCGGCAGGACAAGCTGGCGCTCTCGCTACCGCACTGGCAGGCGATCGGCGAGCAGTCCTACGCCACCTGGTTCGCGGCTGTGCGCGGTGAGCCGTACCAGATCCACGGGGACGTCGGCGAGGCGCGCTTTCTGAAGATGGACCCGATGCCGCTCGTGGAGGTCTCCCTCAACGGCGGACCGGCGCGGAACTTCACCTTCTACACCGGCGCCCCGAGCCTGGGCGTGCGCGGAACCGTGGCGAAGGAAGCCGGGCTGAGCCCCGTCACCAGTCAGAAGATCGACTACGAGGGCGGCAGCATCTGGGTGCACTACGGCGTGCTGGACTCGTTCAGGCTGGGCGGCATCGAGCTGCGCAACGTGCCCGTGGGCTGGTCGACGACGGAGTCGGGCGAAGACGTCGACACCGACTCCGACGGCATGATCGGCACGTGGGTCTTCTACCACCTGCTGACCACCTTCGACTACGCGGGCCGGAAGCTGATCCTGCGCCGCCCCACCCCGGAAGCGGCCGCGCAAG
>JAVXWK010001079.1:0-9561 GCA_032230575.1 Pseudonocardiales bacterium
CCCGGGACAGGAGACTTCAGCCGTCGAGGACGTCGGCGATGAACTCGAACATCGCGGCCATGTTGTCGCCGACGGCGGTGATGGCCACCATTGCGAACACGACGATCAACGCCAGCATCAGGCCGTACTCGACGGCCGTGGCGCCGCGGTCCAGGTCATGCCGACGAGCGATCACCCGAGCTCGCCTGCGATCTCGTTGAACAGTGCGAGCAGGTTGGTGCCGACCAGTGCGACGCCGGCGATGATGACGATGGCGATGAGGGCGACCATCAGGCCGTACTCGACGGCTGTCGCGCCGCGGTCGTCGTTCTCGCGCTTGATGTGGTTGAGGAACGTCTGCACGTAGCTGAGGAACGTGAGCATGACGGTCTCCTGGGGGAATGGGATCCGACTTCGGACGTCGCAACTCTGCGTGACCGCCGAGAGGGTTCGGTATCGGACGAAGAGGTGTAACGAACGCGCAGTTCGGGGGACATGTCGGTCGATCGGGGGACACGCTGTCGGCCCCTCGGTCACACCTGACGTCGTCACGTTCCGTTCCGGCCGTACGCGATCTACCGTCGATCGCATGACACTTCTCTGGGTCGTGGGCGGCGCTGTCGGCGGACTCGCGTCCGGCCTCGCGCTGCGCGACCTGGTCAACCGGTTCACGCGCACCGGCATCGCGTTGCCGCTGGTGTCGGCGGCCGTGCTGGCCGTGCTGGCGCTCAAGTTCGCGGGCTCGGTGGAGGTCCTCGCGTTCGCCTGCCTCGGCGCGGTCGGGGTCGCGCTGGCGTTCATCGACACGGCTGTGAGCCGGCTGCCGGACGTGCTGACGCTGCCCGCGTACCCGGCGGTGCTGATCCTGCTGACCGTGGCCGCGCTGACCGGCGGCACGATCGGCGCGCTCGGCCGGGCTGTGCTCGGCGGGTTGCTGCTCGCGTTCCTCTACCGGGTGCTGGAGTTCATCAACCCGGCCGGGGTCGGCTACGGCGACGTGAAGCTGTCCGGGGTGATCGGCATGGCGCTGGCGTGGCTCGGCTGGCCGGTGCTGCTGCTCGGTGCCGCGCTGGCGTTCGTCCTGTCGGCCGTGGTGTCGCTGGTCCTATGGCTCCTGCGGCGGGTCACGCTCAAGAGCTCGCTGCCGTTCGGGCCGTTCATGCTGCTCGGCGCGTTCACCGCGGTGTTGCTCAGCTGACTCGAATTCAGGCTTCCGCCACGACCTCCTGGCACCTACAGTGCTCTCAATCCGCTTGGGGAGGCGGGTTCGAAGCGCTGGGGGAAATTGGTGGTCGCAGGGGAAGTCGTTGGCGCGCGCCGGGAATCGGTGGCGTTGCCGGTACCGGTGTTGCTGGTGGTCGCGGGATTCGCCGCGGCCGTCGTCGCGCAGGGCGGGTACTACCTGCCTGGCAGGGTGCTGTCCGGTCTGCTGGTCGGCGTGGCCGTCGTGCTCGCGCGCCCTCGGCCGAACCTCGTCGCGGCACTTGGCGGAGCGCTCGCGTTGTGGGCGGTCGTGCGCGGGCTGCTCGAGGGTGATGTGCTCTCCGCGGTGCCGACCGTTGCCGCGGCCGGCGTGTTCGTGGGCGCTGTTCTCGTTGCGGCACAGGCAGATCAGGCACAACGCGAGCTGCTCGCCACGGTGCTCGTCGGCGTCGGTGCGCTGGTCGCGTTCACCGGGTGGGTGGCCGTGGTGTTCCGCGTGTCGTCCTGGACGACGGTGGCGGAGGGGTTGCTGCGCGCCGCGTCCACGCTGACCTATCCGAACGCCGCCGCCGCGGTGATGGCGGCAGCGGTGGTGTTGTCGCTGGTGCTGCGGCCGACGTTGCCGAACGCGGTGATGACTTTCCTGCTGTGCACCGGAATCGGTGCCACGATGAGCCGCGCGGGTGTGCTCGCGCTGGTGGCCGGGTTGCTGGTGTTGTGCGTGTTCCGGGGTTTCAAGCCGACTGTCGCCGCGGCCGCACCGCCGTTGTTCGGCGCCGTTGTCGCTGTCGGTGCGTTGCTGCCGACGATGCGCGTGGCCGACGAGCCGCAGGTGCTCATCGCGGTCGCGGGCCTGATCGCCGGTGCCCTGGTGGCACTGGGACTGCCCAGGCTGGGACGGTTCGTGGTGCCGGTCGCCGTGCTCCTGGCCGTTGGTGGCGCGGTGACCGCGTTCGGGTTCGCGGACCGGCTGTCCACGCGGGTCTCGTTCAGCTCACCGGACCGTGCCGGAGCCACGGGCGCCGCGCTGGAGCTGGCCTCGCGGTCGCCGTTGCTGGGCACCGGACCGGGCAATGGATCTTTTTTCTTCCAGCAGGGCAACGAAGGCGCCCGTGTGATGCGTTATGTGCACAACGAGTATCTGCAGGTGCTCGTCGAACTGGGGGCTGTCGGGCTCGTGCTGGCGCTGGGGGTGGTGGTCGCCGTGCTGATCGCCATGTGGCGTGGGCGCGGGACCTCGTTGTGGGCCGGGGCGATGGCGGGGGTCGTCGTCCTGCTGGTGCACAGCGGGTTCGACTTCCTCTGGCACCTGCCCGTCGTGCTCACCGTCGCCGGCCTCTGCGCCGGTCTGGGATTTCCGTCCACAGAGGACGGAAGTGTAGAGGGGACAACAGCATGAAGAAGCTCTCCGGGGGCAAGACGCTGGCGGTCGTCGCCGTCGCGGGTGGCGCGATCCTCGCGTCCATCGCGCCGGTCATGGCGGACGTGAGCGCCCAGTCGCCCTCGTTGTCGGCGGTCAGAATCGAGGGGCCGGCGAAGCTCAAGGCGTGGGGTGCGGCGGCAGAGGTGCAGGTCACCTACGCGTGCCCCGCGAGCTCGTCGTACACCAACGTGTACGTGAGGCTCACTCAGAACGTGCTGGGCCGCATCGCTGCCGGCGGTGCTTCCAAGACCGTCACGTGCAGCGGCGGGTTCGAGACGACCACCGTCACCGTCACCGCGGAGAACGTGGCGTTCTGGCCGGTCGACGCGTTCGCGAAGGCCGACCTCAACTCGTACCCGAACCCGGCGTCCGACGAGCGCGTGATCACGCTCCGGTACTGATCACGAGGTGAGCCAGGCTCGCCACGTCGGCAACAGCGTGGCGATGAGCTCGTGCGGTGCCTCGGTGTTCGGGGAATGCATCACGCCGGGCAGCACCGCGAAGTCGGCGTCCAGCCGTTCAGCCATGTCGCGCTGAGCGGCTGGGCTCCACGCGTCGTCCGCGTCACCGCACACCACGAGCGCCGGGATGCCCGACGACCGCAGCGCGCGGGCCAGCTTCGCGACCTGGTCCGGTTCGTAGCGCAGACCGTTGCTCATGCCGAGCAACGCGGCTGCGGGCGAGGCCAGGAACCTGTTGCGGTAGAAGTCTTTCAGCTCCTGCGGAAGCGCCGCGTACGCGGGGTTCTGCGACGAGCGCAACTCATTCAGCTTCTGGGTGCCCTCGACGCCCTGCTCGGCCAGCACGTGCTCGCCGACCTCCAGCACCGTGCGGCGCTCACCGGCGGGCAGTTCGGACGGGCCTGACGACATCAGTGTGAGGCCCGTGATCGGGGCACCGGCGAACACCGCGGCCCGTGCGACCAGAGCGCCGTAGGAGTGGCCGAGCAGCAGCACCTTCCGGCCGTCCGCGGCGATCTTCTCGATCAGCTCGGCGATCACCGACCCCAGCGGACCAGGGCGGTAGAGCGCCTCGTCGTCCGGGCCCGCCGAGTCCTGCTGGCCCGGCAGGTCGATCGCGAGCACCTCGAAACCGGCGTCCGCGATCGGGTTGAACATGGGCGCGAAGTCCTCTTTGGAACCCGTGTAGCCCGGCACGAGCAGCGCCGTCGTGCGCAACGCGTCGTCGCCCACCGCGGGCGCACGCAGCGCCGCGATCGTGCCGTAGCGGCCCGGAAGGTCGACGCGTTGTGCCCGGTGCGGGCTGATCTGCGAGTACACGAGGGAACTATCGCAGCGCGACCAGGGTTTCGCCACGCTGCTCGAGCACAACGGGACCGGCTGTGGCGAGTTGCACAGGGCCCGTGTAGCCGTCGCGCCGCACCCGGATCGTGCCGACGAGATCGCCGGTGGCCTGCTCGTACACCCGAATGCCGTCCTTCACCGGGATGAGCGCCCGACCGGCGAGAGTCGTGCCGGCACCCAGGGTGTCGTTGGCCGTCCACAGTGGAGTGAGCGTCTCCAGTGACAGGGCGATCGTCTTGGAACCGCTGAACCAGAAGATGTTCGTCTTGGTGGCGAAGCTGCGCGCGACGTGGTGCGGCGGGTCGGTGAAGTCCGAGGACGGCACGTCGATCGGCGCGTCGGTGATCTGGTTGCCGCTCTCGGTGTCGAACACCACGATGCGGCTGGGGTTCGGCACCGCCACCGCGACGAGCCTGTCCGTCACGGCCACGATCTGCACGTTCCTGACGCCGCTCAGGACGCTCATGAACACCTTGGGGTCGTCGGCCTTGTCCGGGTTCGGCTTGATCACCGAGATCCGGTCGGAGGCGTCGTCCGGGCAACGTTCGACCAGCGCGAACTTGCCCGACGTCACCGCCATCGACCCGTACGTGCAGCCGACGCGCGGCTGCTTGTTCGGGTTGACGATCGCGCGCAGGCCGCCGTACTCCAGCGCCTTCACCAGATCGTCGCGCCGGTAGACCTCCAGGTACTTCGACCCGGTGGTGATCATGTGCGAGCCCTCGTTGAGCAGCGCCGTGCCCGGTTCGGCGTCGCCGTTGCGCTGCGCCTTGCGCTCACCGGTGACGCCGTCCACCGCCGTCATCTCCGAGCAGTTGGTGCCCTTGGAGTACAGGGCCATCGCGCGCGACTGGCCCGTGCTGACCACGCACAGCGGCAGGTCGCGCTTGTACGTCCACCGCACGTCACCGGTCAGCGGGTCGCGCCCGTTCATCTCGCCGCCGTCGCCGGTCACGACCGTCGACGGCTTCTCCTCGCCCGTCTCCTTCAGCGGCGTCTGCACGACCACCGGGGACAGGGTGGCGCCGCTCTTCGCACGCCACACCTCGGCGAGGTTCGGAGGCAGCGCCGCCACCTCGGGCAGCTGGTCCCACGACGCCGGCCCGGTGACCGACGTCGTGGCCCGCGCATCGCTGAAAGCCCAGGTGAGCACTGCCGCGACGACCGAGACGACCGCGATCAGAGCGACCGCGACGTAGTCGGCGCGGGTGCGCCAGGACCGGGCAGGCGGACGTTCCTCGACGGGCTCGGGTGCGAACGGGTTCGCGGGCTCGTCGAGGACGTCCTCGATGTCGGTGACGTCGGAACCGGGGGACGACATGAGATCAGTCTGCCGAAGGAGCGGCCTGTTCGGCAGAGCTTCGGCGACGCCGGCGCCTGCGGGGCTTGTCGGAGGCGGACTTCTCGCCCGCTTCCGCCGTGGCGGGTGCCTCGGCCTGCTCGCCCTCGACCGGCACGCCGGAACGGCTGCGCGTGCGGCTGCGGGTGCGCTTCGGCCTGGTCTCCTCGCTCGCCTCCGGAGCGGCCTGGTCGCCGCCGGTGCGGGTGGAGCCGGTGCGACGACGGCGCTTGCGCTTGCCGTTGTCGAGCTTCTCCTCCTCCTCGGCGTCCAGACCGGCACGCGTGCGGTGGCTCAGCGGCAGCCTGCCCGTGGAGCCGGACGGGATGCCCAGGTCCTCGAACAGGTGATCCGACGTGGAGTAGGTCTCCATCGGGTCCGGCTGGCCCAGGTTGAGCAGATCGCTGACGGACTTCCAGCGGTTCGTCTCGTCCCAGTCGACGAACGTGACGGCGACACCCTCGCGCCCTGCCCGGCCGGTGCGGCCGATGCGGTGCACGTAGGTCTTCTCGTCCTCGGGGCACTGGTAGTTGATGACGTGCGTCACGTCGTCGATGTCGATGCCGCGCGCCGCGACGTCGGTGGCCACCAGCACGTCGACCTTGCCGCTGCGGAACGCCCGCAGCGCCTGCTCACGCGCGCCCTGGCCCAGGTCACCGTGCACGGCGGCCGCCGCGAACCCGCGTTCGGTCAGGTCGTCGGCGATCTTCTGCGCGGTCCGCTTGGTCCGCGCGAAGATCATCGAGAGGCCGCGGTCACGGGCCTGCAGCACGCGGGCCAGCATCTCCAGCTTGTCCATCGAGTGCGCCCGGTAGACGAACTGCTTGGTGAGCTCGTGCGTCTGGCCGGCGTCGTTCTCCTCGGCGCGGATGTGCGTCGGCTGGTTCAGGAACGTGCGGGCCAGCGTGATGATCGGGCCCGGCATGGTCGCGCTGAACAGCATGGTCTGACGCTTGTCCGGAACCATCGTGAGGATGCGCTCGATGTCGGGCAGGAAGCCCAGGTCGAGCATCTCGTCGGCCTCGTCCAGCACCAGCGCGCGGACCTTGCCGAGCACCAGGTGGCGCTGTTCGGCCAGGTCGAGCAGACGGCCGGGCGTGCCGATGACGACGTCGACACCCTTGCGGAGCTGCGCGATCTGCCGCTCGTAGGGGATGCCGCCGTAGATGGCGGTGACCTTGACGTCGAGGTGCTTCGCCGCGTCGGTGAGGTCGTGCGCGACCTGGAGACACAGCTCACGGGTGGGCACGACCACAAGTGCCTGCGGGGTGCCGTCGCCGGGCACGTCGAGGCGGTGCAGCAGCGGTACGCCGAACCCGAGGGTCTTGCCGGTGCCGGTGCGCGCCTGACCGATCAGGTCGTCACCCGACAGGGCGATGGGGAGCGTCAGCTCCTGGATGGCGAATGTGCGGACGATGCCGGCCTCGCCGAGTGCCTTGACGATCTCGTCACGCACTCCCAGCTCGGCGAACGTGGGAGAGTCGGTGGCCACCGGTGCGTCTGCCAGCAGCGGGTGCGACGGGTCTCCTTCGGGAACGCCGGCCTCGCTGTGCTCCAGCAGGACCGGGTCCAGATGTGCTTCTACTTCAGCGGTCAGGATGATCAGCCTCTCTCGTACCAAGCGCGTACGAGCCCTGGCCGGGCCTCTCGACCGCGCTTGAAAGCAGCTGCGGGAAAGGTGTACGCGCACCATTTCGTGCGCCTCGCGGCGGTTCGTCACACTCGTCACGCCGGGCGTCCGAGCCCATTCTACCTGGCAAGACGAGATTGACCACTAGGCTTCTGATCCATGGGTGTTGCGGAGGGTGTTGTCGATCTTCTGGGAGCGCTTGCATATGGCGAGCTCTCGGCCTTCGACCGGATGACGGAGGACTCGCGCACGGCGCCGACATTGGCGGGGCGCGCGGCGTTGGCGCAGATGGCCGCCGCGGAGATCGGGCACTTCACGCTGTTGCAGAAGCACCTCGCGGCCGAGGGCATCACCGTCGAGGACGCGATGGCGCCGTTCGTGAAGGGCTTCGACGCCTTCCACGAGTCGACCAGCCCGAAGTCGTGGCTCGAGTCGCTGGTGAAGGCGTACGTGGGCGACGGACTCGCCGCCGACTTCTACCGCGAGGTCGGTTCGTGGCTCGACGACGAGCCGACGCGCGAGCTGGTGCTCGCGGTGCTCGCCGACACGGGCCACTCGGCGTTCGCTGAGCGCGAAGTCCTGGCCGCCGTCGAGTCGGATCCGCGCGTCCGCGACCGGCTCGCGCTGTGGGGTCGCCGGCTGCTCGGTGAGGCGTTGACGCAGGCCCAGTACGTGGTGGCGGAACGGGACGGGCTCTCGGAGCTCATCGTCCGCGGGTCTGGCGACCTCGCCGGGATCGGTCAGCTGTTCCGGCGGCTCCAGCAGTCGCACGCGCGGCGCATGACGCAGCTGGGTCTGGGCTAGGTAGGCTCGGTACTGGATTTTCTCTTTTGAGCACGGAGGTCAGCGTGGAGGTCAGGATCGGCGTCGCGGACAGCCCGCGGGAACTCGTCGTGACCAGTGAGCTCAACCCGTCCGAGGTCGAGGCTCTGGTGGCGGACGCGGTGTCCGGCAAGTCCAGTGTGCTGTCGCTGGTGGACGCCAAGGGTGCGCGTTTCGTCGTGCCCGCTGGCCGCGTCGCGTACGTGGAGATCGGCCCGCAGGACTCGCGCAAGGTCGGTTTCGGCGCCTGAGTCGTTCCAGGAAAAAGCCCCGGTCGCTCTGGCCGGGGCTTTTTCTCTTAGTGCTCTGCGGGCTCTTCGATCTTGTACGGCGGCGTGGAGATGCCGCCCACCCGGTAGCGGCCCCACGGATCGGGGTCGGTCAGCGCGCCTTCTGCCTCGCCACTGGGAGTGCGCAGGAGGGCGGAGCGGGCGCCGGCTTCCACGCGGCTCGTGACCTCGTCGTTCTGCTTGATCCGGCCGTACCAGTGGTAGCGGCCGTCGATCGGCTGGAAGTAGCCGCGCAGCTCGACGTCGACCGTGACCTCGTCGGTTCCGAAGATCAGGGTGGCTTCGCCGGTGTAGCCCTCTTCGTCGTGCTCGCTCATCAGTCCACCAATCGGAGTGGGGTGAGTGGCTTTGCCGGGTCCGCCTGGACGCCCGCCGAGCGCAGCAGCCCGTCGATGGCGTGCCAGATGATCGTGGCGAGGTAGTCGCTGAGGTTCGCGCGGGACATGGTCTGGCGGTCGAGCCACCAGTCGCCCGCGTTCTGCACCATGCCGACGAGCGCGTGCGCCCACGGTTCGGCGCCGCCGGAGTCCATCTCGAACGCGCGCAGGTAGTCGCCGAGGATGCGGGCGAGCGCGTTCGCGATGAGGTTCTTGTCCTCCTGCACGACGTCCTTCTCGACCGGACGGTCCACAAAGGACCCCTTCACCACGAACCGGTACAGGTTCGGGTTGTCCTCGATCACCGACAGGTACGCGTCCACGATCCGTTCGATGCGGTCGCGGATCGGCCCGTCCGCTGCCAGGGCCGGGCCCATCCGTTCCATCAGCAGCTCGGTGGCGCGCTGGCCGACCGCGAGGTACAGGTCGGACTTGTCGGTGAATTGCCGGTACAGCACGGGTTTGCTGACGCCCGCCTCCGCGGCGACGTCCTCCATGCCGACGTCCGGCCCCTTCTTGGCCACCGCGGCGATCGTGGCCTCCACGAACTCCGCCCTGCGCTGCTCGCGATGCCCCTTCCACCGCTCACGTCGCGCGTCCGGCCCCTTGACAGTGCGTGCCATGTGACGCACGCTACCAGAAGTAACCGTTACCTCAAGTAACACTTACCGGGGAGGGCAACCGATGAGGGTCGCCGATCGGGAGAAGACGGCGGAGAGGCTGCTGAAGTCGTCCGCGGAGAAGTTCTACGACCCAGAGGTGGACATCGACTGGTCCGCACCTCTGGTCGACGGTCTCTTCTACATCCCTGAGCAGCGGATCTCCCTGTACGGGACACCGCTCTACGACTCTCTTACGCACGAGCAGCGCATCGAGCTCTCGAAGCACGAGCTGGCCTCGATCGCGTCCGTCGGGCTGTGGTTCGAGCTGCTGCTGATGCAGATGCTGGTGAAGGTCGTCTACAACACCGACCCGACCTCCCGGCACGCCCAGTACGCGCTGACCGAGGTGGCCGACGAGTGCCGCCACTCGACGATGTTCGCGCGGCTGGTCGAGCGGATCGGCTGCCCGCCTTACGGTCCGGTGCGCTCGACTCACCGGCTGGGCAAGTTGCTGCCGACCATCGGCTACGGCCCGGCGATGTACGGGTCGATCCTGGTCGCCGAGGAGATCCTCGACCGGCTGCAGCGCGAG
>JAVXWK010001105.1:0-9993 GCA_032230575.1 Pseudonocardiales bacterium
GCCAAATACTTCGCAGGGCGAATTTGCCCGGCCGGAGGTGCCACGATCCGTCCGTCTCCTAGTAGCGATGGTTTCCGAGCGCGCAGCGTAACGCGCGCCGCGTGAGCTGCGCGTCACTACCTGGAGTCGGCGGATTTCACAGTTGCCAACTCCAGGTAGCCCAGCCTATGTGGTTACTTCTTGGCGTTGTGGGCCTGGGGCTCGGCGACCTGTGCGGTGGTCACCTGCTCCTCGGCCTCGTCCGCCGACTCCTCCACGACGTCCTCATCGGTGTCGACGATCTTCTCGCGGATGGCGGCACGCAGCCACCTCGTGACGACACCCTCGGAGATCTCGATGTCGATGGTGGTGTCGTGGCTCGCGTCGGCGACGGTGCCGTACAGACCCGAAGTGGTCATCACCTTGTCACCGGGCGCGAGCGAGTTCTGCAGAGACTGCTGCTCGGCCGCCGCGCGCTTCTGCTTGCGCGCGCTGAGGAACAGCGGCACCGCCAGCAGAACCAGCAGCAACGGGAACATCAAATTGCCAAGGCTGCCCATCATTCTCCGATCAAGTGGACGTGGCTCGACGCACGTCCGATATGTCCAGGTGCTTTCACCGATTGTGCCAGGTCACCACAGTTGATCACCGGCGGGCGGCTCCAGCCCCAGGTGGTACCACGCGGCGGGCGTCGCCACTCGGCCGCGCGGTGTCCGGGCCAGCATGCCAGCCCGCACCAAATACGGTTCGCACACCTCTTCCACCGTGGTCGGCTCCTCACCGACCGCGACAGCGAGCGTGGACACCCCGACAGGGCCGCCGTTGAAGCTCTTGACCAGGGCGCTCAGGACCGCGCGGTCGAGCCGGTCGAGGCCGAGCTGGTCGACGTCGTAGACCTGCAGGGCCTGTTTCGCGATCTCCTCCGTGACCCTGCCGTCGGCCCTGACCTCGGCGAAGTCCCTCACCCGGCGCAGGAGCCTGTTCGCGATGCGGGGCGTGCCCCGGGAACGGCCGGCGATCTCCTTGGCACCGTCGTCGTGCACGTCGACGCCGAGGATCTTGGCGCTGCGCTTCACGATCAGATCGAGGTCTTCCGGCTGGTAGAACTCCATGTGGGCGGTGAAGCCGAACCGGTCCCGCAGCGGTCCGGTCAGCGAGCCGGACCTGGTCGTGGCTCCCACCAGCGTGAACGGCGCGATGTCGAGCGGGATGCTGGTCGCGCCGGGCCCCTTGCCGACGACGACGTCGACCCGGAAGTCCTCCATGGCGAGGTACAGCATCTCCTCCGCCGGCCGGGCCATGCGGTGGATCTCGTCGATGAACAGGACATCGCCCTCGACCAGGTTGGACAGCATCGCGGCGAGGTCGCCCGCCCGTTCCAACGCCGGGCCGCTGGTGATGCGGATCTGGCTGCCGAGCTCCTTGGCGATGATCATGGCGAGGCTGGTCTTGCCCAGGCCGGGAGGGCCGCTGAGCAGGACGTGGTCCGGCGCGGTGCCCCGACGCATAGCGCCGTGCAGGACGAGTTCGAGCTGCTCTCTCACTCGTTGCTGGCCGACGAACTCGCTCAGGTCGGCAGGCCGGAGACTGGTTTCGAGGTCGCGCTCCGCCGGGACCGCGTAAGGGCTGAGCTCCTCTTCGTTCACTTGCGCCCCAGGGTGGCGAGCGACCTGCGGAGGACCGCGGACGTGGACTGGTCCGGGTTCTCGCCGAGGACGTTGTCGACGGTCGTTTCCGCCGCCTTGACCGGGAAGCCGAGCCCGAGCAGCGCCTCGACGACGTGGTCACGCGTCTGGCTGTGCGCGGGCGTGGTGGGCGTCGGGAGGGCGCCGACCTTGTCGCGGAGCTCGATGATGAGGCGTTCCGCACCCTTCTTGCCGATGCCCGGGACCTGCGTGAGCACGGTGATGTTGCCTTCGGCGAGCGCGTGGCGGAGCTTGTCCGGTTCCAGCACGGCGAGCGTCGCGAGGGCGATCCGCGGGCCGATGCCGCTGACCGTCTGGAGCAGGGAGAACAGCTCGCGGGCCTCGGCGTCGGCGAACCCGAACAGCGTCAGCGAGTCCTCGCGGACGATCAGCGTGGTGGCGAGGCTGGCCTCCTCACCGCGCCTGAGCGTGGCGAGCGTGGTCGGCGTCATCTGGACGGCGAACCCGACGCCGCCCACCTCGACGACGGCGTGGTCGAGGCCGACGTGCTGCACCTGGCCGCGCAGTGACGAGATCACCTTGTTCCTCCGGACTTCACTTGCTGGACGTTAGTTGGTGCGCTTGGCGGCTTCGGCGAGCTTGGCCTTGTGCACGCGGGCCAGCTCAGCAGCCTTGGCCTGCGCTTCCTGCATGCGGTTGCGCATCGGCGCGCGCCAGTGGTGGCAGATCGCCAGCGCCAGCGCGTCCGCCGCGTCGGCAGGCTTCGGCGCGACCTTCAACCCGAGGAGCTTCGTCACCATCGCGGTCACCTGCGCCTTGTCCGCGCGGCCCGACCCCGTGACGGCCGCCTTCACCTCGGACGGCGTGTGGAACTCGACCACCAGGTTGCGCTGTGCCGCCGCCAGCGCCACCACGCCCGACGCCTGCGCGACCCCCATCGCGGTGCGGACGTTGTGCTGCGCGAAGACCCGTTCGATGGCGACGACCTGAGGTTCATAACGGTCCAGCCACTCACACACGCCGATGTACAGCTCGTGGAGTCGCACGGACAGATCAGCGTCAACGGGCGTGCGCAGGACGTCGACGGCGACCATGCGCACGGCCCGGCCCGGCCCGCCATCGACCACACCGAAGCCGCACCTGGTCAGACCGGGGTCGACCCCGAACACCCGCACAACAGCTCCCCGCATCGCCGAACGAACAACAGTTCGAACCATATCCGGTGCACCGAAGGGGGACTTGCACCGACACGGTTCGACAAGTCCAGGTCGCCGTTACTACGGTGGTCGGGTTTCGATCACAGGAGATGCGGTGAAGCGGTTCTGGCTCGTTGTGGGGTGCGTCGGCACCTTCATGGCGGTCGCCATCCTCACCGCCCTCGCCGTGCCGCGTGAGATCGGCATCGCGATCGACAAGGTCGTGCAGCTCGTCTTCGCCGTGGCAGCGCTTTTTGCTTATGCGCGCCAACGCAACGCGTGGATGACGGCGGCGATGACGAGCCTGACCGTCGGGCTGTCGGCGTGGATCTGGGGCCAGCAGATCCTCGGTGTGCAACTGCCGACGACGACGATCGCGCCGCTCGGGTTCACGATGGTGCCGGTCCTGTGCCTGGCCGCGGTGGTCGTGAAGGCGCAGCAACGCCGCGCCGACGACCTGCTGCCGAACTCCCGCAGCCGCACCGTCGTGGTGCTGGACGGGCTGATCGTGATCGGGTCGCTGTTCGTGCTGACGTGGGTGTCGGCGCTGGAGTCGCTGACCCGCGCTTGGGCGACCGAGGGCCCCGGTTTCGCCACCGTGGTCGCACATCCCGCCGCGTACCTCGTGCTGCTCGTGGCCATCGTCGTGATGTCGTGGACGCATCAGTCCGTGCGTCAGTGGCCGATGCTGTTCGTCGCGTTGGCCGGTATCGCGCAGTCGTCGTCGGGCTGGGTGTTCGCTTTCTACATCTCGAAGGGGATCACGGCGATCCCGGCGACCGCGGACATCGGCTTCATGCTGTGCCCGGCGTTCTTCTTCCTCAGCGCGCTGGCGCCGGTCCGCAATCTCGAACCCACGTCCGGCCGCATGCGCATGGCCGACCTGCTGCACCTGCTCGTGCCGTACCTGCCGCTCGCGATCACCGGGCTCTTCGTGCTGTGGAACACGGCGACGGGCGGCCGCCTCAACCCGATGGAGATCTACGTCGGGCTTGCCGTGGTGTGCTTCGTGATCGTGCGTCAGCTGCTCACGATGATGGACAACATCCGGCTGATGGACCAGCTCCGCATCTCTCGCGAACAGCTACGGCACGAGGCGACGCACGACCCATTGACGAGCGTCGCGAACCGCTCCTTGTTCCGCGACCGGCTGGATCGGGCTCTGGCGGTCCAGGACCGCTCGCGGCCGTTGATCCTGCTGTTCATCGACGTCGACGGGTTCAAGGCGGTCAACGACAACCACGGGCACGCCGAGGGTGACTACGTGCTGCGCAACGTCGCGGCGCGGCTGCAGCACAGCGTGCGGCCCGAGGACACCGTGGCGCGGCTGGGCGGCGACGAGTTCGGCGTGCTGGTCGACGGCGGGGATGCCGACGAGATCGGCGCGCGTTTGCTGGCCTCGCTCGGTCATCCGCACGAGGTGCAGGGCCGGATCCACCACGTGCACGCCAGCATCGGTGTGGCACAACGGTTTTCGTACGATCCCTCTGTTACGGCCGACGACGTGCTCGGTGCCGCGGACGCCGCGATGTACACGGCGAAGCGGCTCGGCAAGGGCATGGTCGTCGTGCACGGTTCACCGCTTCCGGAGATGACGTGACCCCTGAAGAGCTGATTTCCTCGCTGGGCATGCAGGAGCTTCCTGTCGAGGGCGGGTACTTCGCGCAGACGCACCGCTCGCCTGAGGTGTCCGCGATCGCGTACCTGTTGCGTTCACCGGACTTCTCGGGAATGCACGTCTTGAAGCACCTGGAGATCTACAACTTCCACGCCGGGTCGCCGTTGCAGATGCTGCTGCTGTTCCCGGACGGGTCTGTTTCGCAGCCCGTGTTGTCGGCTTCGAACCCGCAGGTCGTCGTGCCCGCGGGTGTGTGGCAGGGCAGCACACCGGTTGACGACTGGTCGTTGGTGGGCACGGTGGTGGTGCCGCCGTACACCGACGACATCGTGTCGTTCGGGCACGCGGACGAGCTGTGCGCGCGTTATCCGTCTCACGCGGCGGAGATCAAGGCGTTGTGCCGCTTCTAGGATCTTGCGCATGGCGATCGTCCCTCTGAACGGCATCGAGCTGAACGTCCAGACCGAGGGGTCCGGCGAGCTGGTCGTGCTGGTCATGGGCACCGGCAGTCCTGGCCGCGTGTGGCGCACCTACCAGGTGCCGGCGCTGGTCAAGGCCGGTTACCGGGTCGCGTACTTCGACAACCGCGGCATAAAGCCGTCCTCGGAGTGCGCGGCCGGCTTCACGATCGACGACATGGTCGCCGACACGGCCGCTCTGATCTCTCATCTGGGCGGCCCGGCTCACGTGATCGGCACGTCGCTGGGCGCCCGCGTCACGCAGGAACTCGCGCTCGCTCGCCCGGATCTCGTCTCGTCCGCCGTGATGATGGCGACCACCTCCCGTCCCGAACCGGTGCAGCAGGCGTGGTCGCGCAGCCTGATGGACCTGTACGACAAGGGAATCGAGGTGCCGCCGTCGTTCTACGCGGCGGCGTCCGTGGTCCGGAACCTCTCCCCCGCCACGCTGTCCGACCCGGCCATCGCCCTCGACTGGCTGCAGCTGTACGAGTTCGGGGGCTCGTCGATCGGCCCCGGCGACCGCGCGCAGCTCGCGTTGAACGACTTCGAGCCCCGCCTGGACGCCTACCGCGCGATCACCGTGCGCTCGCTGGTGATCGGGTTCGCCGACGACCGCGTCCTGCCACCCCGCCTGTCACGCGAGGTGGCGGACGCGATCCCCCGTGCCCGCTACGCCGAGGTCGCCGGCTGCGGGCACATCGGCTATCTGGAGCGGCCGGACGAGGTGAACCGGCTGCTCGTCGAGTTCATCGGTCGAGGCTGAACTCGTCCGTCGTGCCGCCCTTCAGCAGCACGTCCAGGTTGCCGCTCACCACGTAGGTGCCGTGCGGTGTGCGGGCCGCCGTGGTCGGCGCGGTCGGCCAGTCGCGCTGGGACTTCACCTTCCACGTGCGGGTGTCGAGCAGGGTGACGGCGTTCTTGCCGGGCGCTCCCAAGGTGTTCGTGACCACCACGAGGCCGTCGCGGGTGAGCGTGAGGCCGTCCGCGCCCACCAGCTTCGGTGCGGGCAGCTCCTCCACGTGGCCGCGCGTGACCTTGAGCAGCGCGCCGGTCGTGTAGTTGCCGGTGACCAGGAATCCCCTGGGGTCCCAGACGACTCCGTTGTTGCCGATGGCCGCCGCGAGCCTCGGGTCCGACGCGAACGCCGTGACCTCGCCCGAGAGCGAGACCTTCCAGATCGTGTCACCCGCCGGGCCGGTGACGTAGGCGTTGCCGAACGGGTCGACCGTCACGTCGTTGGCGCCACCAGGGACGTCGACGAAGCACAGCGCACGCCCGGTGCGCAGGTCGAAGATCCCCAGCCCGGACTGGCCCGGCACCGAGCGTTCGCCGAGACCGATGTCGCCGTACGCGACGAGCACACGGCCGCGGTCCACCTGGATGCCGAACGTGGACACCATCCGCGTGCCGGCGACCAGCGGGCGAACCCGGCCGTCCACACCCACGAGCGACACCGTGCCGTGACGCACTGAGCTGACCAGGAACTGCCCGCGGGCCGGATCCCACTGCACGCCTTCCGGGTGCAGCGACGGCGACAACCCCGCGATGTGCCGGGGCGTGGCCGAAGCCGTGCCCGTGAGCAGCAACAACGCCGCCATGACAGCAAGCGCGATGCGCATGTTTCCCCTCCAGTAAGAGCACTGACAGCTATCAGAGTCCTGATAACTATCCATACTCTTACCACACTCCTACGATGAACGGATGCGCAGCGGCGATCGGATCGGCGGTTACATCAAGCGCGCCGAGCAGGACCTGATGGCCGCGAAGGCGGCCGCGGTGAAGCCGGCGGGCCTGACCGTGCCGCAGTACTCGGCGCTGCTGGCGTTGAGCGAGCACCCCGGTGCACCCGCGGCGGAGCTCGCCCGGTTGTGCCTGGTCACGCCCCAGACGATGACGACGATCCTGCAGAACCTGGTCGCCCTGGGGCTCGTCGAACGCATCCCGCACCAGTGGCAGCGCAACGTCCTGGAGAACCGCCTGACCGAAGCTGGGCAGGCGAAGTTCCGCGAGGCGGACGAAGAGGCCGTCGCGGTCGAGCAGAAGCTGGCCGACGCCTACACCGACGAGGAGCGCACGCAGCTGAAAGCGCTCCTGCACCGGTTCTCAGAGGTGTTAGGGAGTTCTTACCGGACGCGCGAGTAGGCCCGTCGCGGGCGCACCCTGTGTGACACCAGTCACATGTGGAGGTTCCGCCATGACCAACCTGGAAAGCCTGCGCTCCGCCTTCTCCGGCAGTTTGCTCACCCCGCGAGACGAGTCCTACGAGGACGCGAGAACCGTCTTCAACAGCACCATCGAGACCAGACCGGCGGTCATCGCCCAGTGCGACAACACCGCCGACGTGCAGGAAGCACTCGCGTTCGCGCAACGTTCCGGGCTCCCGGTGGCGGTGCGCAGCGGTGGTCACAGCGTGGCGGGCGCGAGCCTCGTGCAGGACGGGCTCGTGCTGGACATGCGCCGGATGAACGGCGTCTCGATCTCGCCCGACGCCCGCAGCGCCGTGGTGGGCGGCGGAGCGACGTGGGGTGCGTTCGACGGCGCCGCACAGCCTTTCGGTGTCGCCACGACCGGCGGCCGCGTCTCCACCACGGGTGTCGGCGGGCTGACGCTGGGCGGCGGGTCCGGGTGGATCGAGCGCAAGTGCGGGCTGGCGTGCGACAACCTGCTCGCCGTCGACCTGGTGCTCGCCGACGGCAGGACGGTGACCGCGAGCGAGACCGACCACACCGACCTGTTCTGGGCGTTGCACGGCGGTGGCGGCAACTTCGGCGTGGCCACGTCGTTCACGTTCCGGCTGCACCCGTTGCCGGACTTCTCCTTCGCACTGCTGCTGTGGCCCGCGGAGGAGGGTGAAGCCGCGACACGGGCCTACCGCGACTTCGCGGCGAACGCGCCGGAGGAGATCGGCGGCGGCGCGCTGTTCATGACCGGGCCGCCGGAGGAGTTCGTGCCGGCCGAGCTCGTCGGCAAGCTCTGCTGCGGGCTCCTGGTGACCTACATGGGCAAGGCCGAGGACCTGCCCGGCCTCATCGCGCCACTGGCCGCGCTGGAGCCGCGCGCGCTGGTCGTGACCGACATCCCCTACGTCGGCTTCCAGTCCATGCTGGACGATCCTCCCGGCTTCCGGAACTACTGGTCCGGCGAGTACCTGCGGTCGCTGCCCGACGAGGCGGTGCACGCGTTCTGCGCCGCCGCCGAACTGATGATCACCCCGACACCGTCCCAGCAGATCATGTTCCCGTGGGGAGGCGCGGTCGCCCGCGGCGCGAACGACTGGCCGATGGCCAACCGCGACACGCCCTGGGTCGCACACCCGCTGGGGCTGTGGATGGACCCCGCGGACGACGAGCGGGCGCGGAACTGGGCGCGCAGCCTGCGTGACGGGCTCGCGCCGTGGACCTCGGGCGCGACCTACCTGAACTTCATCGGCGACGAGGGCGCGGACCGCGTCATCGCCGGCTACGGCAGGCAGAACTACGACCGGCTCGCCGCGATCAAGGCCGAGTACGACCCCGGCAACGTCTTCAACCTGTGGCACAACATCAAGCCCGCGGTCAGCGCCTGACGAGCTCCACGGTCTCGCTGGCCATCTCCGCGAGGAACTTCGAGCGGTCGAACCCCATCGGCACGTCGACCGCGAACAGCACGACCACGCGAATCCCCTCAGCGATGGGCAGCCTGTCCCGTGGGCCGGATCAGGATCTCGTTCACGTCCACCGTGGACGGCTGCGACACCGCGTAAAGCACCGCCCCGCCAACGTCTTCCGGCCGCAGCTTCGGATCGTTCGCCCTGGACGCCGGAATCGCGTCGGTGTCGACGAGTCCGGGTTGGACGACGGTCACCCGCACGCCCGTCCCCACCGCCTCGGCCCGGATCGCCTGTGCCAGCCCGGTGATCGCCCATTTCGTGGCCGAATACAAGTTTCCCGGTCGCACACCACGTCCGGCCGCCGAGCCGGTCAGCACCAGGTGCCCGCCCGAGCGCATCAGGGCGGGCATCGCCGCACGTGCCGTGAACGCGGGCCCGCAGACGTTCGTGACGACCATGTCCGTCCACTCGGCAGGCTTCGCACCGGCGTCGGACACGAACGACGTGTCGACCGAGACGCCCGCGTTCGCGAAGACGACGTCGATCCGGCCCCACCGCGACTCCACTCGCGACATGAGGTTCTGCACGGAATCCCACGAGGAAACATCACATTTCGCGTCCCAGCCGCGGTCTCCGACAGATTCTTCGACGGAGCGTGACGCCCTGACCACGCGAAAGCCCGCGTCGGCGGCCAGAGCAGCGGTAGCTGCCCCGATACCCCTCGAAGCGCCCGTCACCACGAAGACTTTCTCCATGATCGGAACCCTAGTCAGAGATCTGTCAGTGCCGCCTGTTTTGATGTTGCGCATGACTTTGAACCGCATGTCCGTGTTGGGGCTGGTAACCGTCGCGGGCGCGACGGCCGTGCTCGGCTCCAACGGTGCAGCTGCACAGGCACAGGAAGACGCGGAGGTCGAGATCGAACGCTTCCCGACCACCGCGGAGAGGTCACGCAAGCGCGTGGCGCAGGTCTACCGCAGGCAGGTCAGAAAAGCCCGCGGCACCTGGTCGTCCCTGATCACGGTGGCGGACCTCGACGGCAACACCAGGGCCGCCGTCGAAGAAGAGGCGGACAAGGTCGTCGAGGCCTACAGCGTGAACAAGGTGGCCGTCGCGGTGGCGGTGCTCGACAAGGTGGACCGCGGGCTGATCAAGCTCACGGACCAGGTCGAGGTCACCGAGGCCATCGTCATCCAGGACACCGACGGCATCTTCGCGCTCGACGGGGCCTACCCGAGCAAGGTGACGGTTGGTCACGCTCTCGCGAACCTGCTGACGGTCTCCGACAACACCGCGGTCCGCCTGTGCGGCCTGGTCGTGCCGGTCGCGAACCCGAACCGGTTCTTCCTCGGCACCACGACGGCGCGCGAGATGCACACGTTGCTGTCGAAGCTGGTCGACGGCCAGCTGCTGTCCGCGGCGTCGACGGCGTACCTGCTGAACATCCTGCGCGCGACGGCGAGCTTCACCGACGGCGTGCGGCTGAACCTGACGACCAACGAGC
>JAVXWK010000906.1:0-11602 GCA_032230575.1 Pseudonocardiales bacterium
CCGGATCGGCGCGTTCCAGGTGCAGGCCAACGCGCTGTTCAACCTCGGCGGCGTCTACATGCAGCTGGGCCAGCTGGACCGCGCGGCGTCGACGTTCGAGGAGGCGCTGGAGGACGCCACGCGCCTCGACTCGTGGACCCTGCAGGCCAACTCGATGCGCGCTCTGGGCGAGGTGCACGCGTGGCGCGGCGAACCGGAGCTCGGCGCGTCCTACTTCGCGCGGGCCAGCGAGCTGTACGAACGCGCGGCCGCCCGCAACTTCGGCCACACCATGCACGAGGGCCTGGCGATCACCCTGATCATGCGCGGTCGCTACGAAGAGGCCGCTGTCGAGGCTTCGCTGGCCATGCAGATCGCGCAGGACCTGGAGAACGCCAAGAGCGTTTGTGACGCCCAGAACCTGCTCGGGCGCGCCTTGGAGGGTGCGGGCCGGCTGGACGAGGCGATCGAGCGGTTCTCGTCCGCGCTGGCGATCGCGTTGGAGACCGGCTACTCGTGGGGCACCTGCTCGGCCCGTCGCGGTCTGGCGTCGGCGTACCGCGGGGCAGGCCGTTACGAGGAGGCGTTGGCCATGGCGACCTCTGCTTTGGTCGAGGCCGGGCGGTCGCAGTTCCGGTTGGCGGAGATGGAGGTGCTGCTCGTGCTCGGGCGCACCCATCTCGACACTTCTGACGCTTCCGGTGCTCTCGAATGTGCGTTGCGCGCTTCCGCTGTGGGCTTGGACTCCGGCCACCGCTGGGTTTACGGGCGCGCGCTGCAGCTGGCCGGCGACGCGTCGGCCGCTTTGGGCGAGGTGGACGCCGCGCGTGGGTACTGGGCGTCTTCGTTGGAGGTGTTCAGCTCGATCGGAACGCCCGAGGCCGTGGTGGTCCGGGCTCAGCTCGAGTTGACGACGTAGTCCGCTCTGGCCCTGGTCTCGTCGACCGCGAACCAGCCTCTTTCGTACTGCTGCCAACGGATGAAGTGATGCCGGTGCCGTTCGCCGTCCCTGGCCACGGCGCGTTCCAGCCTCTGGTTCTCGTCTCCGTGCTCGACGAAGATCACGAGACTCAGTCTGTGAGCGTTGGCTTTCCTGGCTGAGGAGAAGCCCTCCAGGACAATAGTCCTTTGTGGACTGATTGTGACTTCCGGGCCTTCGTCCTCGCGCGGAAAGCCCGCGGACCAGTCCGTGATCCGGTAGCTGCCCGGTTGACCGTTCGCCACGGCATCGAGTGCTTGAGTCAGTTTCGGCCACCACAGCGTCGTCGGGTCTTCCCACGTCGCGAAGTGGTCGGTCTTGATCAGCTGGGCGTCGAGTTGGCCGGCGAGGTTCTCGGCGAACGTCGACTTGCCCGCGCCGGTCGGTCCGTCCACCGCGACCAGGCGGGTGTCGCCCAGTCGCGGTGGAGCGGTTCTCACATGCTCCGGCGACCAGATAGCGCACGCCCCAGGGTGAGCTCGTCCGCGAACTCCAGGTCGCCGCCCATCGGCAGGCCGCTGGCCAGCCTGGTGACGCTCAGGCCCGGGAAGTCCCTGAGCATCCGGACCAGGTAGGTCGCGGTGGCCTCGCCCTCGGTGTTGGGGTCCGTGGCGATGATGACCTCGGAGATGTCCACGCCGTCGGTGGCCGTGCCGATCCGGTTGAGCAGCTGGCGGATGCGGAGCTGGTCCGGGCCGACGCCGCTCAACGGGTCGAGCGCGCCACCCAGGACGTGGTAGCGGCCCTTGAACTCCCTGGTGCGCTCGATGGCCTGGACGTCCTTCGGCTCCTCGACCACGCAGACCAGAGCGAGGTCCCGTTTCGGGTCGCGGCAGATTCGGCAGGTGGTCTCGGCTGAGACGTTGCCACAGACGTCGCAGAAGACGACGCCTTCCTTGACCTTCTGGAGTGCGTTCTGGAGCCGCTCGATGTCAGCGGGTTCCGTGGCCAGGAGGTGGAAGGCGATTCTTTGGGCGCTCTTCGGGCCTACGCCCGGGAGTCTGCCCAGCTCGTCGATCAGGTCCTGTACTGGGCCCTCGTACATGGGGTTGCCGCCTCTTAGCTCTAACCGAGCAGTCCGCGCTCTTAACCGAACAGTCCGCCGAGGCCGCCCTGGGCCAGCGGGCCGAGCTTCTGCTCCACCAGCTGCTGGGCCTTCTGGTTGGCGTCCTTGATCGCGGCGATGACGAGGTCCTGGAGGGTTTCCACGTCTTCCGGGTCGACGATCTTCGGGTCGATGGCCAGGTTGACGAGCTCGCCGCCGCCGGTGACGGTCGCGGTTACCAGGTTGTTGCCCGCGCTGCCGGTGATCTCGGTGCTGGCCAGCTCTTCCTGGGCGGTTGCCATCTGCTGCTGCATGTTCTGGGCCTGCTGGAGCAGGGCCTGCATGTCGAACTGACCGGGTTGCACCGCTGGTCCTCTCTCGGGCTTGCTTGGGCGGGTTCCAGCGTACGGGCTTGCCGGCGACCGGGCTTCGGCGTCTGCGAGTACCGCCAACTCATGATCGAAACGCTGCTGACTACCACCGACATGCAGAGTGGAGCTTTGCCGGGCTAGGCCTTTTTCAGTGGGCGGGCGCCTAGTTCGTCGGCCAGGAGTTTGAGCACCACTGCTTCGGGGTCTTGTTCCTTGCTCACCGCGTCCGGGTCTGCCGGGCGGGCCGCTTCGGCCAGCATTGCCTCTTCGTCGTCCGGTTCCGGCGGGAGTGGGTCGTCGGGCTCGGGCGGTTCTGGGGGCGGTGGGACGTCGTCCGCTGGTGGGCGCGGTGGGGCTTGGCGTTGCGGTTCTGGTTGGCGCGCGGGGGTTTGCTGGGCCTGGCTTGGGCGGGTTGGGGCTGGGCGGGCGACCTTTTGCGGTTGGGCCGCTTGCGGGGCCGCGCCCGGGGTGCCGTGGATGCAGCGGACTTGCCAGGTGCCGCCGAGGACCGTGGTCAGGGCGTTGGCGATCGCCTCGGTGTTGCGAGGCTCGGCCAGGCGGCGGGCCAGGGGGGCCGAGGTGTGGGCGATGGTGACCACGTTGCCGTCGACCTCGCTGACCATGGCGTTGGTCAGCATCGCCTCGGTGCTGCGGCTGGAGGCTCGGACTGCGGCCAGCAGTTCGGACCAGACTCGGCGCAAGGCTGCTGCGTCCAGGGTGCCGTCGACCGCCGGGGCGGCCTCGGCGGCCGGCTCCGCCGGAACCTCCACAGGTTCTGGTGCCAGGGCTTGGGCTGCTACCGGTGCCGGGGCTGGCGTTGTCGCCGTCGGCTGGGCTGCGGGCGTCGGGGCGGGGGGCGTCGGGGCGGGGGGCGTTGCCTGAGCCGGGACTGAGGGCGCCTGGGTTTGGCGGGGCTGTTCTGGTTGGGAAGCCTCGGCTGGCGTTGGCTGCTGGGACCTGCGGGTGAAGACCTGGGCGCCTGCCGGTGGGGCGGTGGCTGCGGCGTCGCCCGGGGCGGCGATTGCTGCCGGGGGGCGGCGTTCCAGTTGTTCCAGGCGTTGCAGGAGTGCGGCTTCCGACTGGCTCACTGATGGCAGGAGCATGCGGGAGACGAGGAGTTCGAGGAGGAGGCGCGGGGCTGTGGCGCCGCGCATTTCGACCAGGCCCGTGTGGACGATCTCGGCGTAGCGGGTCAGGGCTGCCGGGCCCAGGCGCTCGGCTTGGGCCGACATGGTGGCCACTTCGTCTTCCGGGGCGTTGACCAGGTTGCGTTCGGCGGCGTCGGGGACTGCGCAGAGCAGGACCAGGTCGCGGAGGCGGTCGAGGAGGTCCGAGGCGAAGCGGCGGGGGTCGTGGCCCGCTTCCACCAGGCTGTCGATGGTGCTGAAGACCGCAGCGCCGTCGCCTGCTGCCAGGCCGTCGACCACGTCGTTGATCAGGGCCGAGTCGGTGACGCCCAGGAGCGTCATGGCCTGCTCGTACTTCACGCCGTCCGGACCTGCGCCGGAGAGGAGCTGGTCCATGACCGACTGGGTGTCGCGGGCAGAGCCGCCGCCTGCTCGGATGACCAAGGGGAAGACGGCTTGTTCGACTGCCACGCCTTCGGCGGCGCAGTTGCGTTCGAGGAGGGCTCGCATCACGCCCGGCGGGATCAGGCGGAACGGGTAGTGGTGCGTGCGGGAGCGGATGGTCGGGAGGACCTTGTCCGGCTCGGTGGTGGCGAAGATGAAGATCAGGTGGTCCGGTGGCTCTTCGACGATCTTCAGCAGGGCGTTGAAGCCCTGCGTGGTGACCATGTGGGCCTCGTCGATGATGAAGACGCGGTACTTGGACTCGGCTGGGGCGTAGAAGGCCTTGTCGCGGAGTTCTCGGGCGTCTTCCACGCCGCCGTGGGAGGCCGCGTCGAGTTCCACGACGTCGACGCTGCCGGTGCCGTTGGGGGCGAGGCCGATGCAGCTGTTGCACTCGCCGCACGGGTCGGGCGTCGGGCCCTGCACGCAGTTGAGCGAGCGGGCCATGATTCGGGCCGACGAGGTCTTGCCGCAGCCGCGCGGGCCGCTGAACAGGTACGCGTGGTTCACCCTGCCCGCCGCCAGCGCGACTCGCAGCGGATCGGTCACGTGCTCCTGGCCTACGACCTCGGAGAACGTGGCCGGACGGTACTTGCGATACAGAGCGAGCGCCACGCCGCAGACAGTACCGGTGACCACTGACAGAAAAAGGGGACCCCGTGCACCCACCAGAGCCCGCTTATCCTTGCTGCCTTCCGGCCCTGGGGAGATTCGCGAGATGTGTGCCGCACGAGGTCCGTCGCTAGTGTAGCGAAGGGTCTACATCGAACGTGTGTTCGAGTTGCCCACAGTGTTGTCCACAGGTGGGGACAACAACTCCCGGCCCGTTGCCAGCATCAGCAGGTCAGAGGCCGGAAGAGCAGGCAGAACGCCATCTGGGAAACGCTTGCGGGCGCCCCAGAAAGGGCTCTTCATCACATGATCCAGAGCCGCCTGAGCCGGTTCGAGAGGCATCTCGCGGACACGGCCGAGCGGGCGGGCGATGTCCTGGCCGTGGACCAGGAAGTCGACCAGCGGGTCGATCGGGGCGGCCATGGGCGCGCGCTTCGGCGAGGCTGCCGTCTCGCGGATCTGGGCGATCAACTCCGACCGGGTGAACTGTGCCGCCAGATCGTGGGCATTGGTGTCCTCCATGCGGTTCCAGTCGAAGCGCGCCCGGAACGCGCCCTTGATCACGTCGCCCCAGCCCGTACGGGTGGAAGTCGTGAGGTGCGCGGCCATCTGCTGCATGGTCCAGCCGGCGCAGAGGGTTTCGCGCTGCCATTCGTCGTCGGTCAGGTCCTCGAGGAGGTCCGCGACGCTCAGGCGCTCGGCCTCCAGCCACTTCATGATCATGATCGCTCCTCGACGGCGGTGAGCCTGCGGCGCAGGAAGTCCTGTTCGGACGAGGTGCCCGCGAGCGCGATGGCCTCGCGGTAGGCCTGAGCGGCTTCGGCGGGCCGGCCCAGGCGGTGCAGCAGGTCGGCGCGAGCCGCTCGGTACGGGTGGTAGTCGCGGAGCTTGGGTTCGTCCGCGAGCTCGTCCAGCAGCGCGAGACCGGCAGTGGCACCGTCGCGCATGGCGATGGCGGCCGCGCGGTTCAGGGCGATCACCGGCGAAGGGGTCAGTCGCAGCAGCACGTCGTAGAGGGCGACGATCTGCGGCCAGTCGGTGCTCGCGAAGTCCGGAGCCTCGTCGTGCAACGCGTTGATGGCCGCCTGCACGCCGTACGGGCCGTGGCCGCCGGTCAGCGACAACTCCGCCAACGCCGAGCCCTCGGTGATCATGTCGCTGTCCCACAGCGTGCGGTCCTGGTCCTCCAGCAGCTCATCGCGTGCGTCGCGACGGGCGTGGACCAGCAGCATCAACGCCAGCAGCCCCGCGACCTCGCGTTCAGTCGGCAGCAGGCCACGCAGGATCCGGGCGAGCCTGATCGCCTCGTCGGCCAGGTCGACGCGCTGGGCCGCGTACCCCTCGGTGAAGATCGAGTACACGGCCTGCAGCACGCCGGGCAGGCGTTCCGGGAGCTCGTCGGGATCCGGCACGCGGAACGGGATCCGCGCCTCCCTGATCTTCTTCTTCGCCCGCACGATCCGCTGCTGCATCGTCGCGACCGGCACCAGGTACGCCCGCGCGACCTCCGGCGTGGTGAAGCCGGCCAGGCAGCGCAGGATCAGCGCGCCGCGGTCCTCCGCGGGCAACGCCGGGTGCGCGCACGTGAAGAACAGCTCCAGCCGCTCGTCCGGCAACGACCCTGTAACCGGCGCATCAGCCCGTGAGACCTCCACCTGCAGCAACGCCAGCCGTGCCGCGTAGACCTGGTCGCGACGCAGGCGGTCGACGGCCTTGCGGCGCGCGGTCGTGAGCAACCACGCGCCGGGCCGATCAGGCACCCCGTCCACCGGCCAGTGCTTCAACGCCGCCTCGATCGCGTCGGAGGTGACCTCCTCGGCCAGGTCGAGGTCGCCGAAGCGCTTGACCAGGGTGGCGAGCAACCTGCCGCGCTCCTCCCGGAACACCTGCTCGACGTTCATCGGAACTCAGAAGTCGAATTCCGCGATCGGCCTCACGACGACCGCGCCGCCGTCACGCGATCCGGGACACTTCGCCGCCCATTCGAGTGCCGCGTCGAGATCCGGCACGTCGATGATGTCGTAGCCGCCGAGCACCTCGCGGGTCTCCGCGAACGGCCCGTCGGTGACCGTGCGCTTGCCGTCCTGTCCGACCTGGACGGTGGTCGCTGTGACCAAGTCCGCGAGCGAGTGCCCGGAGACGAGCACGCCCGCGTCCTTCATCTCCTTCTCGTAGGCGATCCAGTCGGCGACGGTGCAGCTCGACTGCTGGTCAGAGGCCGCGTAGATCAACAGCATGTACTTCACGAATGCCCTCCTCGGTCCGGTCTTACGGGATCACGACGAGCGGCCTGCCGCCAGATCGACACAGCCTCCGAAGATTTTTTGCGTCCCCTGGGGCCACCCCCGTTTTGGGACGTGGGACGGCCGTCCGGTAAGGTTCTCGACGGAGGATTCGCATAGCGGCCTAGTGCGCACGACTGGAAATCGTGTTGGGTTCACCCCCTCACGGGTTCAAATCCCGTATCCTCCGCTCTCTTCACCAGAAGGGCGTCGACTTGCAACAGTCGGCGCCCTTCTGGCGTTATGAGGCCATGCTGCCTGAAGATCTGATGCTGCTCTTCCTCGACGAGGAGACCGGCCGCGTGCTGATGGACTCGACGTCGATCCACAACGCCCTCGCCGGCGCCGTGCTGCTGGAGCTGGTCAACTCGGGCCGCGTCGACTTCGAGGCAGATGGCAAGAGGCTCGCGGTGGTGGACCCCACGCCGCTGCCCAACGAGTTCCTGCAGGAGTCGTTGACCCGGCTCGCCAAGCCGATGAAACCGCGCCAGGCCGTGGAGCGGTTGCGGACCCACGTGCGGGACAACGTGATGGCGCAGCTCGAAGGTCGCGGCGTGTTGTCGGTCGAGAAGACCAAGATGCTCGGGATCTTCCCCACCAAGAGCTACGTGATCCAGGACGTCCAGGCGGTCAGCGAGATCCGGGACGCGGTCGGCAACGTCGCGCTGGGGAACCGGGAGCCGGACGCGCGGACCGGGGCGTTGATCTCGTTGCTGTACGCGGTGAAGGCCGTGCACAAGGTGTTCGACGGCGACAAGCGCGAGATGAACGCGCGGGCCGCGGAGATCGCCGCCGGGAACTGGGCGGGCGACGCCGTGAAGAAGGCGATGGAAGCGGTGCAGGGCGCGCTGATGGCGATGATGGTCGCGTCCACAGTGGCCGCGACGTCAGTCAGTTCGAGCTGACGTGTTGCCCGAGGACCTGATGTTGCTGCTCATCGACCAGCAGAGCGGCCGGGTGCGGATCGATTCGACGTCGTTGGACAACGCGCTCGCCGGTGCCGTGCTCATCGAACTGGTGAACTCGGGGCACGTCGCGTTCCAGCCCGGCGGCAAGAAGATGCAGGTCGTCGATCCGACGCCGGTGAACGACCTGGTGCTGCACGAGGCCCTCGGCAGGCTGACCAAGCCGATGCCGCCGCAGTCAGCGGTCGAGCGCGTCCGGAAGCGGTTGCGCGACAACGTGATCGGGCAGCTGCGGGACCGCGCGGTCATCCGGGTCGAGCCGCGGAAAGTGCTCGGGATCTTCCCGGCGAAGAGCTATCCGATCATCGACGAGGCCGCGGCAGCCAGGGTGCGCAAGGCGGTCGGTGACGTCGTGCACGGGTATCGGGGAGCCGACGCGCACACCGGTTCGCTGATCACGTTGCTGTACGCGGTGAACGCGGTGCACAAGGTCTTCGACGGCGACAAGCGCGAGATGAAGAAACGGGCCAAGGAGATCGCCAGGGGCAACTGGGCGGGCGATGCCGTTCGCCGCGCCGTGACAGCGATTCAGGCCGGGGTGACGGCCGCGCACTCCGCCGCCGCGTCAGGAGAATGACGCGGCGGCAGAGGCAGAGCGACTACTTCTTCAGGCAGTCGAGGATGTCCTCTAGAGCGAACACGATCTTGTCGACGTTCGCGTCACCCGTGGACGGGCGGGCGTGGACGATCTGCGGGTCGTGGTCGCTCGCCTGGTCGGCGAACTCGGCGTTGATGTGCACCACGTCGTAGCTGAACCGCGTGATGTTCTTGCTCATCAAGAGGTGGTCCAGCGTCTGCGAGTTGCCCTCGAAGACGTAGCTGTACCGCTCGTTCACGGGCAGCGTCTCGATCAGCGCCTTGAGGTTGCCGTCCGCGGTCAGGGCCTTCACCGCGGGCGAGAACTGGTAGTCGTTCAGGTCGCCGGCGAGCACCACGTTGGCGCCCTTGTCGATCGCGCGGATCTGCTCCGTGAACGCCTTCAGCGCGGCGGCCTGCTTGGCGCGCTGCACCTCGGACGAACGGTTCGGCGGCTGGTTGCGGCCGTGGATGGCCTCGTCGCCGCCCTTGGAGTTGAAGTGGTTCGCGACCACGAACACCGTGCGGCCGCGGAACTTGAACTCACCGGCGAGCGGCTTGCGGCTGTTCGCCCACGCGTCGTTCAGCGGGTCGATCCGGCCCGGTGACACGGAAAGCGCCGCGCGACCGTTCTTCTTGACGACCGAGACCGGGGTCTTGAAGTCGCCGCCAGGACGGTCCACGAAGGACACGCGCTGCGGGTTGAAGAAGAAGCCGACCCGGATGTTGCCGCCGGGCTCGCCGCCGTCCTTCAGGTTCTCCGGGTCGATCTCGCGCCACTGGTAGCGCGGGCCACCCTTGGCGACGATCGCGTCGGAGAACTTCTGCAGCGTCTGGTCCGCCGCGACCACACCGTCGTTCACAGCGCCGTTGTTGTCCTGGATCTCTTCCAGCACAACGACATCCGGGCTGCGGAGGTTCGTCGTCACGCCGTCGGCGAGCCGGTCGAACTTCTCCTGCGGGTCGGACGGGTCGAGGTTCTCGACGTTGTAGGTCGCGACCGACAGTTCGCTCTCCTTCTGCTGCGCGGTGATCTCGCGCTGCAGGTTGGCCGAGACGTGCTGGCCGAGCGACAGGGCAGCCAGCGTGTAGCCGCCGAAGTTCGTGTACTCGATCGCACCGACGGTCGCGCCGGAGAACACGTCACCAACGTTGGACGCGGGCAGCGCACCAGCGGTCTTGATCTTCAGACGGCCGCTGTTGGCCTGGTCGTAGCCGGTGTAGGTGGTGCCACCGCGCAGGTTCTTGTTCTGGTCGGGGTTCGTGGTGACCCAGACCTCGCCGAACGTGTTGCTCGGGCCGACCACGCGGGCGTCGTCGACCTGGACGAGCGTGCCCTCGAGCGACTCGAAGTAGTCGAGACCGTACTTGTCCGGCTCGAGCGGGAGCTGCTCGATGCTGCCGCCCGGCGCGGGCAGGTAGCCGGCCGGGATGTTCTTCACGACGACCGGCGCCGGGACGGGGTTGCCCTTCGACACCGTGATCGTGGTGGGCTGGGCGATCTCGGTGAGGGTCTGGTTGGAACCCGTCTCACCACCCGGCCGGTACTCCGCGACCGTGCCGCTGACCAGCACGTTGTCGCCGACGGCCACGGTCGGCGCGGTGCCTGCCGTGTAGACGAAGATGCCCTCGCTGGTGCGCGGGTCCGCGTCGGGGCCGACCGTGTCCTGGATCCAGAAGCCGCGGTCACCCGTGGCGCGCGTGCCGGTGACGACGCCGGGGACGTTGCCGACCTTCTGACCGAACAGCGGCGAGTAGCGCGTGACGCCCTGGATGTCGTGGATGCGCTTGTCGCCGGGCGTGGGGTCCGGGTCGGGATCCGGGTTGCCGCCGCCCGGGGTCTCGCCCTTGGAGTTGGTCGGGCTGGGGTCGCCGACCTTGAAGTCGGCGGAGTTGTCGTCCGTGTCGCCGAGCTCGATGTTGCGGAACGCCGAGGTGGCGTTGCTCAGGGCGTTGGTCGCGGTGCCTTCACGGACGACCGCCGTGCCGTAGCCGACGAGGTCCTTGACGCGCGAGTCGGCCGCGCAGTCGGCGGCCGTCTTGCAGGTGAGCGCCGCGGTGCCGTTGACCAGCGCGATGGTGCCGCCGGTGGCGCTCATGGCGATCGTGCCGGTGGCGTCCGGGGCAGGCAGGTCGACCGTGCCGCCACTGCCCTTGGCCTCGGCGACCAGGAACGTCTTGCCGGGCGCGATCGAACCGGTCAGCGGGGTCACGCCCCACTGCGTGGTCGCGCCGGGAGTGGCCGAGATGTACTGGACGCTGTAGCCGTCCAGGCTGATCGCGGCCGCGCCCTTGTTGGCGAGCTCGACGAAGTCCTGGTTGAGGGTGGCGCCGGAGTTGCCGCCGCCTCCGTAGACCTCGGAGATCAGCGCGTCTGTGCTGGGCGCGGCGACGGCGGGGGCGGCGGCGAGCACGAGTGCCGCCACCGCTGTCCCGACGACGGGCAGGGTGGGTCTCAAAACTTCCTCCAGGGGATGCGGCGGACCGACGCATCTTTCCTCGATCAGGTGATGTTTGGTAGCCGTTGTTACTAACGGTTAACCGGTTGGCCCATCAATCATCACTCGAACAAGTGTTCGATCATGGTGTATGCTCGTTTTCGGAACGCTGACCGGTGGGCCCCTCCCAGGCGCCGGTCGGCGTCCCTACTTTTAGAGCATGGTCATGTTGAGCTACGAGCGCCGTTGCGCCGAGATCGTCAACCAGGCTTCTCTCTTAGCTACTTCCTTGGACGGCTCTGACCTGGGCATTCAGGTGCCGTCCTGCCCCGACTGGACGGTGAACCAGCTGGTTCGCCACGTCGGCTTCGCGGTGCGGTGGGCAGACGAGATGATCCGCTCCCGTTCCCCGGAGATCCCGTTCGACCGCAACAACGCGATGAACGTGTCGTCGTACGCCGGCGAGAAGGCCGCCACGTTGGGGCCGTGGCTGGTGGAGGGCGCCGCCTCGCTTTCCGCTGCGCTGGAGGCCGTCTCCCCGGACGAGATGATCGCCGTGCTCGCCGGTCATCCCGGGCCACGGGTGTGGTCGCGGCGGATGACGCACGAGCTCGTGATGCACCGCTGGGATGCCGAGAACGCCCTGGGTGTGCCGTTCGAGCTGGATCTCGAGGTCGCGTCCGACACGTTGATCGAGTGGACCGCGATGGCACTGCCGTACGCGTTCCAGAGGTGGCCCGAGCAGACTCAACCGCTCGTGGGTCCGGGACGCACGGTGCACCTG
>JAVXWK010000019.1:0-12384 GCA_032230575.1 Pseudonocardiales bacterium
GACATCCGAGACTGGATCAAGCAGTGGAACGCCGACCCCAAGCCCTACGTCTGGACCCGCACCGCAGACCAGATCCTCGAGTCTCTCGCCGCCTACTGCCAGCGAATTAACGACTCAGGACACTAGGTCGCTCAGCCCATCGCTCTGCACGAGTGAGGTGAGCACGTCACCAGCCGTGTTGCCTTGGCGCGTCTCCTCGATCGCCTTGTAGACCCGCGCGTCAACGGCTCGACGCGCCCTCATCGCGTCGCGCCACGCCGGAGCCTTCAGCTTCCTGAGCAACGTCACCACCGCCGGGTTGCGGTCGATCAGGTTGATCAGCAGCTGCAGGTGCGCCCCGAAGAACTCCGCGTCCAGCGCCAGCTTCTCGCCGAACAACGCGTGGATCGTGCTGCGCCTGATGGCCCTGCGGAATTCCTGGTACGCGTCTACTTCCTGCCCTGGTCGCCAAGCGTCGAGCGTCTTGTCGGCGTTCTCCCGCATCACCGGCACGTAGTTCGCGATCTGCCGATGCACCAACGCGGGCTGCACGTGCTTGCGCCTGCGCTTATGGTCCTCGCCGTCGCTCACGATCAACGATGTCGGCCCGTCCACCGGCACCAGCACCTGAAACGCCCGCTCCACCTCGAACAGCTCGGAGTTGGCGAACACGAACCGGTTCGCCTCGGGCCCGAGCAGGTAGGTGTAGGGCCCCATGCGAACCACCGGCCCGAACCTCCGATGCAGACCGGAAAGAAGATCGGCCTGCCGGAACCGCACGACGTCCGGAATCATGGCGTTGACAGTGCCACACCGCACCGGGGGACGGTTCGCAATGCCAGCACGGGTTCCGCTGCCAACGCTGAACGCGGGCGGCGTCTCCATCGCCTACCGCATGGACGGACCGTTGGAAGGTCCACCCGTGGTCCTGCTGCACGCGTTGGCGAGCACCTCGGCCACCTGGACCCGCCTCACCCGCGCACTGGTCGCCGCCGGCCGCCTGGTGATCGTCCCGGAACTGCGCGGCCACGGCGGCAGCTCCTGGACCGGCGACTACCGCCTGGATTCCGTGCAGCGCGACGTGGTGAGCGTGCTGGACTTGTTGGACATCGCCGAGTTCGACCTCATCGGCCACTCGCTGGGCGCCCACATCGCTGCCCTGCTGGCCGGTCGCCGCCCCGACCGAGTCCGCAAGCTCGTGCTGGAAGACCCGCCCCCGCCGCCCCCGCTCCGGGTCACCCCGCACACCTCGGCGAGGTCTCTCGTTGTTCCTCGCCGCGCAGGGCCTGGTGCGGCGAGGGTTCGACCGCCGCATGGTGCCGCAGATCCTGACTCAGCTCCGCGCACCCGACCCGTTGTGGTGGGACGGCCTGTCCGCGATCAAGGCGCCAACCCTGGTGATCGGCGGCTCGCGCAGCCACATCCCGTTGGCGCGCCTGGAGGAAGTCGCCGCCGAGATCCCGCACTGCGACCTGCTCACGCTCGACGCGGGCCACCGCATCCACAGCACCCGCCCCGCCGAGTTCGAGGACGCGGTGCTGCGTTTCCTCGGCTAGATGTGATGTCCAGGGCGGTGGCTCTGTGAGCGTTCGCAAGTACCGCCAACTCTTGATCAAATCGCCTCTGACGGGCCAGGTTGAGCTGTGGGGGATCCCTGTTCGGAAGCGCCACTCCGTCAGCGCGCGTGCGTCCGTTCGGATCTGGCGACCCACTCGTCCGAGCCCGACTTCTCGTCACGGAGAAGGCGCGACATGGATCTCAGAAACGCACCCTCGTGGGCTCAGGTGTTCGTGTGGCTGGGCGTCCTGGTCGCCCTCGTCGGCGTCGTGCTCTTCTTCGGATCGACGAACACCGCCCCCTCCCCCGCGTTTCTTCCTCATCGGCCTGGTCTTCGTGACATTGGGAGCATTGGGCAACAGCACCTCCCGCCGTCACCGAGGCGGCCGGCCAGCCGGCCACCACCGCGCGTCGGTGGGCACCGCATACCCGCGCACCGCGGCGAACTCCCGCCGCGACGCCCGCACCAGACTCGCCAGCCACAGCACGCCGACCACCGAGATCAACGCCAGCCCGAGCCACGTGAACACGGTGAACAACCGCACCTGCGCCGCCGTCGGCTGTGGCATGTAGCCGGCCTCGAACGCCTGCTCCTGCCACGGCTGGTCGGTCAGCACCAGCGTGAACACGACGGCAATGCTGTTCATCGAGTCCCACAGCGCGTGCAGCAACGACACCCCGAGGTAGGCCCAGAGCAGCCGCCTGGTGAGCATGAAGTGCTCGCGGCCACTGCGCGAGAACAACACCCCACCCAGGATCGCCGTCCACAGCCCGTGCCCGAACGGTGCGAGGAAGCCCCGCAACAACTCCGTCGTGACCAGGTCCATCAACGACAGCCCGTTCTCGGTGAGCGTCGCCGTGAGCGCGTACCCGGCCGACTCGAAGGCCGCGAAGCCGAACCCGACGCTGGCTCCGAGCACCAGCCCGTCACGTGTCGACTTGTGCACCAGATGCCGCGTCAGCAACGCCAGCGCCCCGAGCTTGACCGCTTCCTCGATCAGCCCGACGCCCACGAACAGCCACGGCGACGGGTGCAGCAGGTACGTCTCCAGCAACGAGGCCCCGAGCACGCCCAGCACCCCGCCGACCGCGAACGTCCGGAACACGATCTCCCCGGACACCTCGCCCGAGTGGCTGTGCTCGAACGCCCACACCACGAACGTCGCCGGCACCAGGAAGCTGCCCAGCAGCACGATCGTCGGAATCAGGTTGGCGTTGCCGGTGAGGTACGTGATCACCACCGTCGCGACCCACAGCGCCAGCCCCATGAAGAACATCCGCAGCCACGACCTGCGCGTACGTGCCACCGGCGAAACCATGGGCGGGAGTTTCTCGCCCGGCCTCGACCGGGACAACTCGGGGTCAGTTCGTGACGGCCAGCGCGAACGGCAACACCGCGGGCACCCCCTCCTTCCTGAGCATCCGGGCCGCCACCGTCATCGTCCAGCCGGTGTCGATGTGGTCGTCGATCAACAGCACCGGACCGTCCACGCCGGACATGTCCGGCGTCTCGCCGGACCGGACGAGACCGGCGAGGCGTTGGGCGCTGTTGGCTCGGTGCGTCGACTCACCGAGCCAGACCGTGCCCAGGAGCGGCAGGCGGCCGATCGAGGCGATGCGCTGGCCGAAGCTGCCGACGAGCGTGGGGCGCCTGCGGGAACCCACGGTCACCACGCCTACCGGGCGCTCGTCCCAGCCCCACGCCGTGAGGACCTTCACGCAGGCCGCGAAGACGTCCTCGGGGATCTCGCGGTCGGTGCCGTCGGCCAGCAGGTCGCGCAGCTTCGTGCCCCAGCCGATGTCGGTGAGGCGGCCCAGCGCGCGGCCGGTCGCGGCGACCTCGGCCGGCCCGATCTTGCCGGACAGGGACACGCCGATCGCGGCCATGCCGGTCGGCCACATCTTGCGCGGTGCCACGTCCAGGCCGGGACGCAGCAGGCGTTCGCGGGCCGCGCCCGCCGCCGATTCCGACACCTCCACCGACAGCCGTTCGCCGGTGCAGTTGTCGCAACGGCCGCAGTCGTGCGCGGTCGGGTCGTCGAGCTGGTCCTGCAGGAACTTCATGCGGCAGGCAGGAGTGCGCAGGTAGTCGACCATCACCTGCTGCTCGGCCTTCCGCGCCTCGGCGATGCGCGCATACCGATCGCCGTCGTACTCCCACGGGCGGCCGGTGGACTCCCAGCCGCCGCGGACCCGGCGGACCGCGCCGTCGACGTCCAGCACCTTCAGCACCACTTCGAGCCTGCCGCGGGACAGCTCGACCATCGGCTCCAGCGCTGCCGTCGACAACGGTTTGCCCGCGCCGTCCAGGGCGGACAGCACCTGGCGCACCACGACCTCCGGCGGGAAGGCCAGCGACGCGAAGTACGACCAGATGTCGCGGTCCTCGTGGCCCGGCAGGAGGATCACCTCGGCGCGTTCGACGCCGCGGCCCGCCCGGCCGATCTGCTGGTAGTACGCGATCGGGGAGGAGGGCGCGCCGACGTGCACGACGAACCCCAGGTCCGGCTTGTCGAAACCCATGCCGAGCGCCGAGGTGGCGACAAGGGCTTTGACCCGGTTGCCGAGCAGGTCTTCCTCGGCGCGTTCGCGTTCGGCGGGCTCGGTCTTGCCCGAGTACGCCGCCACCGTGAAGCCGCGTGAGGAGAGGAAGGCGGCGATGTCGTCCGCCGCCGCGACCGTGAGGGTGTAGATGATGCCGGAGCCCGGCAGCCGCTCGAGCTGTTCCGCGAGCCACCCGAGGCGTGACTCGGCGGTGGGCAGCAGCGCGACCGACAGACGCAGGCTGTCGCGGTCGAGAGGACCGCGCAGGACCAGCGTGCCCTCGTCGGCGCCGAGCCCCAGCTGCTCGGTGACGTCGTGGACCACTCGGTTGTTGGCCGTCGCCGTCGTCGCCAGCACCGGCACGCCCGGTGGCAGCTCCGTCAGCAACGTCCGCAGCCTGCGGTAGTCCGGCCGGAAGTCGTGGCCCCAGTCCGAGATGCAGTGCGCCTCGTCGACCACGAGCATGCCCGCGGACGCCGTCAGCGAGGGGAGCACGGCGTCCCGGAAGTCCGGGTTGTTCAGCCGTTCCGGACTGACCAGGAGCACGTCGACCTCGCCGGCCGCGACCTGCTCCTGCACAGCGTCCCACTCGCCGGTGTTCGCCGAGTTGATCGACACCGCGTGCACGCCGGCCCGTGCCGCCGCGTCGATCTGGTTGCGCATCAACGCGAGCAGTGGCGACACGATGACAGTCGGGCCCTCACCGAGCTGCCGCAGCAACGCCGTCGCGATGAAGTACACGGCCGACTTGCCCCAGCCGGTGCGCTGGACGACGAGAGCTCTGCGGCGCTGGGCGACGAGGGTGTGGATCGCCGTCCACTGGTCCTCGCGCAGCACCGCCTCCGGGCCCGCCAGTGCCCGCAGCCGTTCTTCGGCCAGCTCCCGCAACGCGATTTCGTCCATGGGGAGCAAGCTTGCCAGGCCGGTCTGACAGTTTCCGATTACCGCTGCTCCGCAGACGGCGGCGAGTTCGCCTGGCAGTCGCGAACTCGCCGGGGTGCAAACCGTTTTCTGCTGTACAACCGCAGGTCGTAAGCTGTGTGGCGTGACTGATGACCTGCGCGACCAGGTGCACGCCGCAGCCCGCCGCGCCCGCGTCGCCGCCGACGAACTCGTCCTCGCCACGCGTGAGCGCAAGGACACCGCGCTGCACGCGATGGCCGCCGCTCTCCGCGAGCGTGCGCCGGAGATCATCGAGGCCAACAAGAAGGACCTCGAAGCGGGCAAGGCAGCGGGTCTGCCGGACAACATCCTGGACCGCCTCACGCTCGACGAGTCCCGCATCGAAGGCGTGGCCGTAGGCCTGGAAACCGTTGCGGGACAGGCCGATCCGGTCGGCGAAGTGCTGCGCGGCGGCATCCTCCCGAACGGCTTGGAGCTCAAGCAGGTCCGCGTCCCGATGGGCGTCGTCGGCATGGTCTACGAAGGCCGCCCGAACGTCACGGTCGACGCCGCCGGTCTCGCGCTGAAGTCCGGAAACGCCGCGCTGCTGAGGGGTTCCTCGACTGCCGAGAGCTCCAACACCATGCTCGTCGCCGTCCTGCGCGATGCACTCGAAAGCGTGAACCTGCCGGCCGACTCCGTGCAGCTCCTGCCGTGCCACGACCGGGCGTCGGTCACTCACCTCATCACCGCGCGAGGCCTGGTCGACCTGGTGATTCCGCGTGGTGGCGCGGGTTTGATCAACGCGGTCGTCCAGCAGGCCACGGTTCCCACGATCGAGACCGGCGTCGGCAACTGCCACGTGTACGTCGACAAGCACGCGGACCTCGACATGGCTGAGGCGATCGTCCTGAACGCCAAGACGCGGCGCACGAGCGTGTGCAACGCGGCGGAATCTCTCCTGGTGCACAAGGACGTCGCGCACGAGTTCGTCCCGCGCATCACCAAGGCGCTGCAGCAGGAGAGCGTGATCATCCACGGGGACGCGACGTTCGCCGAGCAGCCTGACGTGCAAAACGCGACCGACGACGACTGGGGCACCGAGTACCTGAGCCTCGACATCGCGGCGAAGGTCGTCGACTCGCTGGACGACGCGGTGCGGCACATCGCGACGTACGGCTCCGGGCACAGCGAGGCCATCGTCACGAATGACGTTGCGGCAGCACGGAAGTTCACGACCCGTGTGGACGCGGCGGCGGTGTTCGTGAACGCCTCCACGGCCTTCACGGACGGCGCGGAGTTCGGCATGGGCGCGGAGATCGGCATCTCCACGCAGAAGCTGCACGCCCGCGGACCGATGGGCCTATCCGAGCTGACGTCCTCGAAATGGGTCGTCTGGGGCGAAGGCCACACGCGCCCGAAGGCCTAGCTCTACGTTGGGAGACATGGCTCCCACCTACCCGTTCTCCGAGACTGACGCGCTGGTCCTCGATCCGACCTATGAACGTCTACGGCGTGAAGAGCCCGTCACGCGCGTGACGTATCCGTATGGCGGCGAGGGCTGGCTCGTCACGTCCTACGACGAGACGAAGTTCGTTCTGGGCGACCCGAGGTTCAGCCGAGCGCGAACGGTCGAGCAGGACGTGCCGAGGATGCAGCCCCTCATCGCGCCTGGCGGATCCATCCTCACGACCGACGGCGCGGACCACGCGCGCATGCGTCGCCTCGTGGCGAAGGCGTTCACGGTGCGACGGATCGAGGAGCTGCGTCCACGCGCGCAGCGGATCGTCGACGACCTGCTCGACCGCCTGGACAATCCCGGCGACCTCGTCGAGGGCTTCTCGATGCCGTTCCCGATCACGGTGATCTGCGAGCTGCTCGGCGTGCCGTTCGAGGACCGCGCCGACTTCCGCCTCTGGTCGAACCAGGCGCTGTCCACGGTCGGCAGCTACACGCCGGAAGAGGCCATGGACGGCGTGATGAAGCTGCACGCCTACTTCACCGACCTCGTCGCCAAGCGTCGCGCGGAGCCCGCCGACGACCTGATCAGCGCGCTCGTCGCAGCGCGTGACAACGAGGACCGGCTGAGCGAGGACGAGCTCGTCAGGTTCGGCATCACGCTCCTCGTCGCCGGCCACGAGACGACGGCGAACATGCTCGCCAACAGCGTCGTGACGCTGTTCGAGCACCCGGACGCCATGAAGAGCCTCAACGAGGACACGCTCCCCAAGGCCATCGAGGAGCTGCTGCGGTTCATCCCGTTGGGTAGTGGCGCCGGCTTCACGCGCATCGCGACCGAGGACGTCCAGGTCGGCAACGCGCTCGTGAAGGAGGGCGACGCCGTGCTGGTGGTCGTGTCGTCGGCGAACCGCGACGAGTCGGTGTACCCGAAGAGCGACGAGCTGGACCTGGAGCGCGAGGTCGGCCAGCACCTGCAGTTCGGGCACGGCATCCACTTCTGCCTCGGCGCGCAGCTCGCGCGGATGGAGTTGCAGGTGGCGCTGGGCACGTTGCTGCGCCGGATGCCCGGTCTGCGGCTCGCGGAGCCCGTCGAGTTCCGCAAGGGTTCGCTGGTCAGGGGCCCTGTGAAGCTCGTGGTGGCCTGGTAGCGAAAAATCTTGGCAGAACAGCGTAAGGGAAGCCGCCGACGAGCGTTCCTCCAGTGCGCGGCTCTGCTTCGGGGTGGGCCGCGACCCGAACGGCCCGTCCTCCCCCTGGGCCGTGCGGTGTGATCTGCACGACGGGCGCCGGACCACGGGAGCGGTCCGGCGCCCGTCTACGCTTTCCGGATGCGCATCGGCGTCATGGGTGGCACGTTCGACCCCATCCACCACGGCCACCTCGTGGCCGCGAGCGAGGTGCAGTCCAAGTTCGACCTGGACCGCGTGATCTTCGTGCCGACGGGTAAGCCCTGGCAGAAGGCGTCGCGCGAGGTCTCGCCGGCTGAGGACCGCTACCTGATGACGGTCATCGCCACGGCGTCGAACCCCCGGTTCTCGGTCAGTCGCGTGGACATCGACCGCGACGGCCCCACGTACACGGTGGACACGCTCACGGACCTGAAGAAGCAGTACCCGGACGCCGACCTGTTCTTCATCACGGGTGCCGACGCGCTGGAGCAGATCCTGTCGTGGAAGCGCGCCGCCGACGCGTTCGATCTGGCCCACTTCATCGGAGTCACTCGTCCGGGGTACACGCTCAACGACCGTCACCTGCCGCCAGGAGCGGTGTCGTTGATCGAGGTCCCGGCCATGGCGATCTCGTCGACCGGTTGCCGCGCAAGGACTGCGTCGGGCCAGCCGGTTTGGTATCTGGTCCCGGACGGTGTGGTCCAGTACATCGCGAAAACGGGCTTGTACTCCGAGTCGTGACCACCTTCGGGTGGATTTTGCGTGCATCCGAGCGCGCGGGGAGCAACAATCAGCGGGTTGTTGCTGGTTCGTGGAAGGCAAGACTTTGGCTACAGGCACCGTGAAGTGGTTCAACGCCGAAAAGGGCTTCGGCTTCATCGCGCCCGACGACGGCTCGGCAGACGTCTTCGTGCACTACTCGGAGATCCAGTCCAAGGGTTTCCGGTCGCTCGAGGAGAACCAGAAGGTCGAGTTCGAGGTCGGACAGGGCCAGAAGGGGCCGCAGGCCCAGCAGGTCCGCCCGCTCTAAGCTTCGGCGCAGGTGAAGGCCACTCCAGGGCGCTGGGGTGGCCTTCCTCATGCCCGCGTGTGACGTAACCGTTGGCGGTCGCCGGTACTCTCAGTAACTCGTGTGGGCGTATCGACGCCCGCCGGAAGTCAGAGGAGTGACGTGGCAGCCACCGACGAGGCACGACGGCTGGCGCTGGTCGCGGCGAACGCAGCGGCCGACAAGAAGGCGCACGACGTGACGGTGCTCGACGTCTCCGACCAGCTCGTGATCACGGACGTGTTCGTGATCGCGTCCGCTCCCAACGAGCGGCAGGTCGGCGCGATCGTCGACAACATCGAGGAGAAGCTGCGGGAAGCCGGTACGAAGCCGGTGCGCCGCGAAGGGGCTCGCGAGGGCCGGTGGGTGCTGCTGGACTTCGTGGACGTCGTGGTGCACGTGCAGCACGTCGAGGAGCGCAGCTTCTACGGCCTGGAGCGGCTGTGGAAGGACTGCCCGCGCATCGAGTTCGAAGCGGACGTCCCCGCCGACTCCACGGCTGAATGAGGTAGCTGATGGCCCTGAGCCGGCTCGTGCTGTGGCGGCACGGTGAGACCGACTACAACGCGACAGGTCGTCTGCAGGGTCATTTGGACTCGGCGCTCACGGAGACCGGGTTGAACCAGGCCCGGTTCGCCGTGCCGGTGCTCGCCGGGTTCGAACCGGAGATCGTGGTCGCGTCCGATCTGCAACGCGCGCGCGACACAGCCCGTGTTTTCACCACATCGGCTGACGTCCCGCTGCGGATCGACGAACGGCTGCGCGAGACGCACCTGGGCAAGTGGCAGGGGCTGAACCTGGCCGAGGTCGAGCAGGAGTGGCCGGGTGCGGTCACCGTCTGGCGCACCGACCCGACCTACACGCCGCCGGACGGGGAGTCGCGCGTCGAGGTGGCCGAGCGGGCGATCGAGGTCGTGCGCGAGGTGGACGCGGAGTTCTCCGGCACCGTCATGTTGTGCGCGCACGGCGGTCTGATCAGCGCGTTGACCGGGCGGTTGCTCGATCTGCCGGTGCAGACCTGGTCGCAGCTCGGTGGCATCTCGAACTGCCACTGGACGGTGTTCACGCGGCGCAACGACCGGTGGCGGCTGACGTCGTACAACGCGGGCACCACGCGTTGAGACTGCTCGTCCTCGGGGACTCGCTGTCGTTCTTCGGGCCTTCCGGGCCGTTACCCGCTGACCACCCTCGGTTGTGGCACAACATCTGCGCCGCGTCGTTGGGGGGTTCCGCGGAGCTGGCCGCGGGATTCGGGTGGACGGCCCGCGACGCCTGGTGGGCGTTGACCGGGGATCCGCGGATCTGGTCGTTGCTGCCGTCCACGGACGTGCTGGTGTTCGCCGTGGGGAGCATGGACACGTTGCCCTCGCCGTTGCCCACTTATCTGCGTGAGGGGCTGCGTTATGTGCGGCCTGACTGGCTGCGGCGGTGGGTGCGTGCGCGTTACGCGGCGGCTCAACCGCTGTTGGCGCCCTACGCGCGCGCGTCGCTGCCTCCTGCGCTGACGGCGCGGTATCTGCGGGACATGTTGCAGTCGGTCCGCAATCTCCAGTACACGATGCCTGCGGTCGGGATCGTGCCGTCGGTGCATCGGGCTGCGACCTATGCGAACGCGCATCAGGGCCACGCGGCCGCGGTTGCGGCTGTGCGCGGGTGGGGCGCACGTACGGGCGTGCCGTTGCTCGATCTGCCTTCGGTGATCGGGGAACACGTGCGGTCCGGGGCCGGAAATCCGGACGGCATGCACTGGGGCTTCGAGGGGCACGAACTGGTGGGCAAGGCGATGGCCGCCCTGATCTCTTCCCAGGCTTGATCTCGTCCGTGGCGTTGAGTCCCTCGGAGGAGTGAGCACCGTAGGCTCGTCGCTCGTGCGCATCACCATCGTCACCGACTCCACGGCATACCTGCCCGAGGGGTTCGCGAAGCGCCATTCGATCACCGTGGTGCCGCTGCACGTGGCGGTGGACGGTGCCGGACGCCTCGACGGCGTCGACTTCGGTCCTTTCGAGCTCGCCAGTGCGCTCGCCGAGCACCGCCGGGTGACCACGTCCCGTCCGACACCGGGCGAGATGGCGGACGTGTACCGCGATGCGTTGTCTTCTGCTGATGCGATCGTGTCGGTGCATCTCTCTCGTGAGCTGTCCGGGACGTGGGAGGCCGCACGGCTGGCCGCGGAGGAGATCGATCCCTCGCGGATTCGGGTCGTGGACTCGCGTTCGACCGGCATGGGGCTCGGGTTCGCGGTGCTGCGCGCGTGTGCGGCCGTCGCTGACGGGCGTTCGCACGCCGAGGTGGAGGAAGCGGCGTCGTCCGCTGCCGCTCAGACCCGGATGTTCTTCTGCCTCGAGACCCTGGAGCACCTGCGACGCGGTGGCCGGATCGGTACGGCGGCGGCTCTGGTGGGGACCGCGCTGGCCGTGAAGCCGTTGCTGCACATGGACGACGGCCGGATCGTGCCGCTGGAGAAGGTCCGCACGATGAGCCGGGCGGTGGGCCGTCTGGTCGACCTGGCGGCGGCCGCGGCGGGCGACGGTCCGGTCGGCCTGGCCGTGCACCACCTGGCCGCTCCCGAACGGGCCGCCGAACTGGCCACCCGCCTCGACGAACGCCTGCCGGGCTCGACGGGATGCGTCATCTCGGAGGTCGGCGCGGTGATCGGCGCTCACACGGGTCCAGGAGTGCTGGGCGTGGTGGTGCTGCCGGGAGGACCCGACATCCTCCCACACACCCCCGACAATTCCCCGCTCTCCAGCCCCGAGTGATCGCGACCTGTCCACAACCCGCGAGTAATCCACAGCCCCGCGCTCACCCCGGTCTCCCCACCCACCCCACTCCGTAGCGTCACCCCCATGCTCCCCCGCCCCCACCCTGCCGACAGCGCGAGCGAACGCCTGGCCGCCCTGGCCGAGAAGGTCCGCGCCGACCCGACCCTGGTCCACTCCCGCTCGGAAGACTCCGACGAACACGGCACACCCCGCCATCGCTTCCGCCTGCCCCGCCTCCCGCGCCGAGGACTGCTGGCCCTGGGCATCGCCGTCGCCTGCACGGTGATCGGCCTGGGCAGCTGGTGGCAGAGCCCGGCGGCGGAACAGGCGCCCGACGTGGCGCTGGTGAGCACCACGGCCCCGGCTCCGGAACTGGTCGTGAACGTGGTCGGCGAGGTCGCCACCCCTGGCCTCGTGGCGGTGACCTCAGGCGCCAGAGTGGCCGACGCCATCCGCCTGGCCGGTGGGCTGAAACAGGGCGCTGAGCTCCACAACCTGAACCTGGCCCGCAAACTGACCGATGGCGAGCAGATAGCCGTGGGCATCCCGCCTCCAGCCGGCCCCGCCGCCACCCCGTCCAAACTGGACCTGAACTCGGCCACAGCGTCCGAACTGGACTCGCTGCCCGGCGTGGGCCCTGTGACGGCTCAACGCATCGTCGACCACCGCACGCGCAAGGGCCCGTTCGCCTCGGTCGACCAACTCCGCGAGGTAGAGGGCATCGGCGACTCCAAGCTCGCCAAGCTGGCCGATCTGGTCCACACATGACCCTCGCCACCACGGCTGCGGCCCTCTACGTCCGCGCCAAGGCCCAACTCCACCATCTGACGGGCGTCGCTCCACCCCAGGCCGATCACAACCACCCGCCCGGCCCGATCGTTCTCGCCTTCCCGCTCCACGCCACCGGTGCCCGCAGGCGCCGCCGTCGCCGCCCTATGGCCACCGCGATCCGTCATCTGCTGCGCGCTTACCCACCTCC
>JAVXWK010000030.1:0-13201 GCA_032230575.1 Pseudonocardiales bacterium
CCCCGCGCCCACTCGGGTCGCAATCGGCCCAATCGGCTCACACGATTCAGACCCCTGAGCTGCCAGGAGGACTGTCCGAAGAGGCAAAGAACCGTCATTGAAAAGCATTTCAGGATTCCTCTATTCAAGAATGTGAATGTTTGACACATATGCAACTATCGACTACAAAGAAATAGCCCCGCCCTGCTGAACGAGGGTTATCAATGAAGCCAACCTCCATACCCCTGCTAACACTGCTCTTAGTCGGTTCACTCGCCGCACCCGTGACGACATCCATGGCCGCACCTGCGCTCACCGGCCTGGATGTCTCGTCAGGCAATCGACGTTCCCCTATTTCCGGCCTGTACGACTGGTCGAAGGCGGGGTATCGCGGCAATGGCGTGCTACCCGGAAACAAAGATGTCAACCCGAGCGCGAGTTGTCAGATCACAGCTGCCGAACTCAGCTCCCAGTTCAACGTCCGCCCGAATGACGCTGCCGACGACACCGCCGGACTGCAGGCAGCGATCGACTCGATCCGGACGCAGTGTTCCCCGAGTGCGAGCTATTCGAAGCTCAGCCTCATCACACTGCCGGCCGGTGAGCTGAAGGTGTCGCACGAGCTGCACGTGGACGCGGACTACCTGATCATCAGGGGTGCGGGCGCGACCACCACGAAGATCGTCTACACGCCCGACGCCAACACCCGGTACGACGCCCTCACTCCCGACGGCTCGGACTGGGACGAGGACGGGATGACCTCCGGGCAGGGCAAGGGCGGCTGGCTGTGGCCGGGCCGCGGGCTGTTCCGGGTCCAGTCGCGCGGCGTGCACTCGAGCTATGCCAGCGACTACAAGTCGGCGCCGGCGAACCGCAAGGACATCTTCGAGGGCACGGTCAACGTGCACTGGAAGGTGGGCGCGAAGGTGGCGGCGGCCGCGAAGACCGGGGACAAGACCATCAAGGTCCAGTCCGCGAGCACCATCAAGGCCGGCATGTTCGTGAACGTCCGGGCCGCCAACTCGGTCAAGTTCTACGAGCAGCAGCAGGCGACCGGCACCGAGTGGCCGATGCTGAACATGCACATGCGCCAGCAGATCTTCACCGTCGCCTCGGTCTCGGGCACGACGGTCACGCTCGACAAACCGCTGGAGTTCGACGTTCCTGTCAACTCCACCTCGGACGGTTCACCGGCGATTGACGGGGCGACATACGACTCCAAGGTGTCGCCGCTGGTGGACCCGGTCCTCGGCGTCGGGTTCGAGAACTTCGGCTTCACGCAGGCGATGCCGAACCTCAACCCCGCCGAGGCCGTCAACAACTACGGCAACATGGCTCCCGCTGACGAGATGCACGGCATCGTCTTCAAGTGGGCGGCGAACTCGTGGGTGAGGGGCATCCGCGCGGAGATGACCGGGTCGCACCCGATCGTCACCGAGGAGGCCAAGAACCTGCAGATCGTCGACAACTACCTCGACGGGTCGTGGAACAAGGGCAAGGGCGGCAACGGCTACTTCCGCGGCTCGCGGGTGTGGGACTCGCTCTACGCCGGCAACACCTCGCGCAACCTGCGCCACTTCACCTTCCAGTGGTCCGCGTCCGGCAACGTCGTCGTGGGCAACGACTTCGACTCCGACCTGAACCTGCACGGCGGCTGGGAACGCAACAACCTGTTCGAGAACAACAGCGTCAAGGTCTCGTACGGGCACCGCTCCGGCAACTGCCGCGCGAACTGCGGCGAGGAAGGCGGCGGCGGACCGGACGACTCCAACTGGTTCCCGATCTGGTGGGGCGCCGGCAAGAAGGCCGTCAAGTGGTCGGGTGCCTCCGGGCCGCGCAACGTGTTCTTCAACAACGACATGACGAAGCAGCTGTCCACCGGTGGCGCCTACCAGCCGTTCTACCCGGACAAGCAGCGGATCTACCAGTTCGGCTGGAACGGCACCGCGTACAAGCACCTCGACGTCGGCGGCACGGCCATCGCGGACTGGGCGAAGAACGAGCAGCGCGACTACACCGGCGGCCACGGTGTCGACGTGTCCAAATCGGACTCGGCGAAGTCGCTGTTCCTCAAGAACATTCCGGCCGGCTTCACCGCCGGCGGGGCGGGGACCGCGAGCTTCTCCGGCGACTTCTCCACACAGGCCACGATTCCCGTGTCCAACGCCGATCAGCTGAAGACGGCACTGGCCAACGCCAAGCCCGGTGACACCATCTCGCTGGCATCCGGTACCTATCGCGGTTCGTTCGTCACGCAGAAGGCCGGCACGTCGAGCAACCCGATCACGCTCACCGGCCCGTCGTCCGCGGTGCTGATCAACGACGGCCCGTCCGGTGACCCGCCTTCGTGCCCGGTACCGACCGCGGGCTGGGACTCGGGCTATGGCCTGTGGCTGTACAACGCGCCGTACTGGAACATCAAGGGGATCACCGTCGCGGAGTCGAAGAAGGGCATCATCCTCGACAACTCCCACCACGTGACGATCGACGGCGTGACCGTGCGCAAGACCGACGAGGAAGGCGTGCACTTCCGGCGCTCCTCCGCGGACGGCGTGATCAAGAACTCGACGATCACCGACACCGGCGTCGTGACGAAGGACTACGGCGAGGGCGTCTACATCGGATCCGCGAACTCCAACTGGAAGTGCCACGGCAACTCCGGCGGCGTCGACAGGTCGGACCGCGTGCGGGTGCTGGGCAACAAGATCGGCCCGAACGTCTCCGCGGAGCACATCGACGTCAAGGAAGGCACGCAGAGCGGCCTGATCAGCGGCAACACGTTCAACGGCACCGGGATCAGCGGCGCGAACTCCGGCGACTCGTGGATCGACGTGAAGGGTTTCAACTACCGGATCGAGAACAACACGGGCACCTTCGCCAAGCCCGGCGTCTTCGCGAACGGCTACGAGACCCACAACCCGAGCACGACACCGTCGTTCGCCAACGGCTGCGGCAACGTGTGGCGCGACAACAAGTCCGACCTCGGCAACGTCGGCGAGTACGCGATCTACGTCTCGTCCACGTCGAAGTGCAAGGCCAGCCCGAACGTCGTCCACGCCTCGAACACGGTCTCCCGTGCGAAGAGCGGCCTGACGAACGTCCCGGTCACCCCGTAACCACGGGGGTTGCAGGGGTCCCGATCGGTGTACGGCGGCGTCGCCGATCGGGATCCCTGGCTACACAGTCGCTTTCAGTGCCCGCACCTCGTCCCGCAACGCCCGAACCTCCTGCAGCAGCAGGTCGTCGTGCGTCGCGGCACGGGGTGCGGGCACGTGCTGCACGTCGGACTCCATCGCGCTGCACACCACCGCGATGAACAGGTTGAGCATCGTGAACGTGCCGACCATCTGGTAGCAGAGGAAGAAGATCCACGCGAGCGGCTGGTGCACCATCAGGTCGCGCATCACGTCCGACCAGCCGTCGCCGGTGGTGATCTGGAACAGGGTCAGCAGCGTCGAGCCGAGGTCGGCGAACCGCGGGTCGCCGGTGTCGCCGAACAGGTTGCTCGCGATCACGCCGCCGACGTAGAGCAGCAGCGTCAGCAGGCCGGTCAGCGAGATCAGGCCGGGCACCGACTTCACCAGGGCGGTCACCACCCTGCGCATGCTCGGCACCATCGCCACCAGCCGCAGCGCCCGCAGGATCCGCATCGACCGCAGCACGGACAGCGGCCCGGCCGCGGGCAGCAGCGCCACCGCGACGATCACGAAGTCGAAGACGTTCCACGGGTCGCGGAAGAACCGCCAGCCGAACGCGTACAGCCGGGCGGCGAGCTCGGCGACGAAGATCGCGAGCGCCAGGTGGTCGATCGCGCTGAGCAGGTCACCGTTCTTCGCGACGAGGGATGGTGAGGTCTCGGCTCCCAGCGTGATCGCGTTGACGACGATCACACAGATGATCATCCACTGGAACCGCGTGCTCTCGACGAGATCACCGATGCGGGCGCGCAACGTCATGCCTCACAACTCCTTGCCGGGGGGACAAGGGCTCTATCGGCCGGTCGGGCGCCGAGCTGTTCACCCGGTGGTGTTGATCAGCTCCAGGCGGCCGGCGGTGCGCGCGAGGTCGAGTGCCCGGAGAAGGCGTGGAAGTGCACGCGCCGCTTGCGTTTCGCCGTGTGCACGAAGATCCACCGTTGCCCCCGCCGGCAGCCTACAAAGATCACCGGCCTGCCTGGTCCAGCGCGGCCTGCAGGGATTCGAGATATCCCTCACTGGTCACGGTCGCGCCGCTCACGGTGTCGATGTCCGCGCTCTGCGCGTCGAGGGTCTCCTGCACGAGGATCGGCAACGCACGCGCATTGATCTGCTCGTCCTTGCGGTTGCCGTCCGGGTACCGCGGCACGGTGACGCCGGTGATCTTGCTGCCGTCCATCGTGATCTCGACCTGCACCGGACCCCAGCGGGTGTCGACGGAGGGACCGGTCACGGTGTCACCGGTCGACGTGCCTTCGGCGAGCGGCTGGGTGGTCGTGGTCATCGGACCGGACAACGAGGTGCGGTAGCCGAACAGCAGCACCACACCGGTGGCGGTGCTGATGAGCCAGATCAGAATTCGCTTCACCAGCTGAACTCCTCGACGTGGACCCGCTCGTCGGGCACACCCGCGGCGCTCGCGACCCGGCGCACCGCCTCCGACCAGGATGCCGGGCCGCAGACGTAGACGTCGCGCTCGGCGATGTCCGGCACCAGCTGCCGCAGCGCGGTCACGTCGTCGATCGGCGCCCAGTCGCCCAGCCACGACCCCGGCGACCGGCGGTGGCCGCGCAGGCCGACGACGCGCAGACCGCGTTCGCGAGCCAGCACGTCCAGTTCGCCCGCGAACAGCGGACGGTCCCGGAAGCGGTGCAGCAGCACGGCTTCACCGGGCTCGTAGTCGAGCTCCTCCGCCAACGCGCGCAACGGCGCCACGCCGACGCCCGCCCCGATCAACGCCACCCCGCGCCGGGTGCGCACCCGTTCGGTCAGCCTGCCGAAGGGTCCCTCGAACAGCACCGGCGTGCCGGGAACCACCCCGTGCAGCTCCGCCCGCACGGTGATCCGCAGACTGCGGCCGTCGGGCGCGGCGGACAGCGAGTACGGGTTGCCGCGCGTCCAGCCCTCCCGGTTCAGGAACCTCCAGCCGAGGAACTGCCCGGCCCGCGCCGGCAGCCGGTCCAGGTCGCGCCCGGCCAGGTAGACCGACATGACGTCGTCGTCCTCCGGCACCACCGAGGTCACCCGCAGCCGGTGCCGGGCGTTGCGCCACAACGGCACTGCGACCCGCCACACCAGGATCGCGGCGGTGGCGGCGGCCCACAGGCTCCACCAGTAGACGGTCGCGGCGGCCGACGTGAGGAACTCCTGGCCCGTCCACAGCTGGTGCGGCAACGCGAGTCCGACGCCGAGATAGCCGTAGAGGTGCAGCAGGTGCCACGACTCGTATCGCAGCCGTGCGCGCGCCGCTCTGATGCTCGTGACGACGGTGAGGATCAGGAATGCGGTGCCCGCCAGCGCGAGGAGCATCGCCGGGTAGTCCGTGACGAGGTCCCAGAACTCCCCCGGTGTCCGGGTCAGGTCACCGGCCGCGTAACCCCACGTGATCAGCACCAGGTGGGCGAGCACGAGGTTGAACGAGGTGAAGCCGACGGTCCGGTGCACCGCGACCAGCCGGTCCTGGCCGAACGCCCGTTCCAGCAGCGGCAACCGGGCCATCAGCAGCACCTGCACCAGCAGGAGATCCGAGCCGAGCAGGCCGGTGAGCCGGCCGAGCGAGGTCAGGCCGGTCTCCCAGACGCCGAGGTCGGTGATCCCGCCGCCGGCCGCCCACCAGTACGTGACGAGCAGCAGCCCGGCCCACAGCACGGCGGTGGCGACGACCCGCGCGCCCGCGTCGAGCGGGCGTCTTCGCACGGGCGCAAGGGTCGCGGTCATTCTTATGTCCCCTGACCGCTCGACTGGCCGTCCTGCTCACCGGGCGGGGTGCCGAACCTGCCGTCTCCCCTGCCCTGCCTGCCGCCGGGGAACTGGCCCTGGCCGGGCTGCTGGTCGTCCTGTCGCACCTGGTTCGCGCCGTTGTCGCTCACCACGTAGCCGAGCGCGAACCCGCCCGCTCCGGTGAGCACGGCGAGGCCGAGCGCCCCGGCGATGATCGGCCCGGTGAGCCGCCGTGCGGGCTTCGCCTCCTGGACGGGTGCCGGGGGCGGCTCCGCGGTGGCCGTGCTCGTGCCCGGTTCCCACCGGGATCCGCTGGGCGTGTTCGGGTCGGGTTCCATCAGGCGGCTCCTTCGCTCTCGACCCGTCCCATGCTCGGTAGCGAGCCTGAAGGCAACAGCAGAGCCAGCTGTGAGTCAGCTGAACCGCCTACGATCGGCGGCGTGAGCAATGTCGAGGCCGAGCCCGCGGAAGTCACCTGCACCTCGTCGCCGGGATCCGTCGAGGTCCTGGAGCCACGAGACGTGCCGCTGGGCGGTCCGCGCGCGATGTCGGTGCGCCGTACGTTGCCGCAGAAGCAGCGTTCGCTCATCGGTGCGTGGTGCTTCTGCGACCACTACGGCCCCCATGAGGTCCGCATGGACGTGGCCCCACACCCACACACGGGCCTGCAGACGGTCAGCTGGCTGTTCACCGGCGAGATCGAGCACCGCGACAGCCTCGGCGTGCACGCGTTCGTGCGCCCCGGCGAGCTCAACCTGATGACCGGCGGCCGCGGCATCGCCCACTCCGAGGTGTCGACCGCGGCCTCTTCCGTCCTCCACGGCGTGCAGCTCTGGCTCGCCCTGCCCGACGCGCACCGCGACGCCCCGCGCGACTTCCAGCACTACGCCCCGCCGACCGTGTCGCTGGACGGCGTTTCCGTGCGCGTGTTCCTCGGCTCGCTGGCGGGATCGACCTCGCCTGTGACCACGTTCACACCACTGCTCGGCGCAGAGATCATTTTGCCCGCGGGGGCGACGATCTCGCTGTCCGTCGCTCCGGAGTTCGAGCACGGCGTCCTGCTCGACACCGGCGACGTGACGTTCCAGGAGACCACTCTCAAGCCCGGCGCGCTGGGCTACGCGGGCACCGGCCGCAGCACGCTGACCTTGTCTTCCCGGGACGGCGCAAGGGTTGTGCTGCTGGGCGGCGAACCGTTCGGCGAGGAGATCGTGATGTGGTGGAACTTCGTGGGCCGCACCCACGACGAGATCGTCGCGTATCGAGACGACTGGCAGGCCGAGACCGACAGGTTCGGCCGCGTCGAGGGTTACGACGGCGCCCGCCTGCCCGCACCACCGCTTCCCGGTGGCCGTCTGCGTCCGCGCGGCAACCCGGTGTGACTGTTGTCAGAAGTCATACTTCAGGCCCATTGAAAATCACGTTCTGATCGCTTTTCCTGAGCGGGGCATCCACGAAGGTTGCCACGCGTCTAAGGGGGCATGACGAACGTGACACGAGTGGGCGCCGAGTCCGTCTTCGCCTTCATCGCCCCGTCCGGGCGCCCCATGCCCGTCGAGGTCGAGCTCGGTTATCGCGCCGACGACCCGCACGCCGTGACCATGACGTTCCGCATGGGACGCCAGGAGACGGTGTGGCTGGTCAGCCGCGACCTGCTCGCCGACGGCCTCATCACCACCAGCGGTGCCGGTGATGTGCGGTTGCGGCCGCACAACTCGACGACCGCCGTGCTCGAGCTGTCGTCGGACGTGTCGCGCGCGGTCTTCCACGTGCGCTCCTCCGAGCTGCAGGAGTTCCTCAACTCCACTTACGACGTGGTCGCCCCCGGTCACGAGAACGACCACTTCGACTTCGAGGCCGAACTGCGCAGGCTGCTCGACTGACTAGCTCACGCCGTTGCGGATCGCGGTCGCGTACTGCGCCGCGGTTCCCTGGGCCGAGCACTTCTTCATGTCGTCGTAGAGCCACATGAAGCCGCCGACGATTCCGGCGGAGTTGCGCCACGACCGCATCTTGTTCTGGACGGTCGCGGGCGAGTCACCCGAACCGCACCCTGCGCCGTTCTTGCTCCACAGGCCGGGATCCACCTTCATGCCGAGCACCTGGTTCCACGTGGCCGGGTTGTTGCCGGACCCTCCCGCGTACCCCTGCAGGTACACGCGGTCGACGATCGTGCCGCCCAGGTTGTTCTTGAGGCTCGCCCAGAACGACTGGTTCGTGTACGGCGCCAGCGTGAACTTCGAGTACCCCAGACCGACGGCCATCCGCGCGAACTGCGCGGTGGGACCGACCTGGTAGAACGACTCGTCGTCGTTGTTGATCGCGTCGGCGCCGGTGGCGGTCTTCAGGGCCTGGAAATTGCGGTAGAGGATGCTCGACGAGCCAGTGCCCTGCGAGCTGATCAGCTTCGCGATGTTCTCCCAGTCCGGCACCGCCCAGGCCCCGATCGACACCTCGATCCGGTTGACCGACGTGGGCGCCTGCTTCAGCGTCCGCAACCGAGCGGGCCAGCCGGCGTCGCCGACGTACCTGCCGTTCTGCACGATCAGGATGTCGTTGTAGAACAGGTCGCCGTTGGGATGAACGTGGATGCTCCAGAGGATCACGGTGGTGAACCCGGAGGCGCGCAGGGTGTTCATCACGGCCTGGCCGTCGGCGTAGAACGGGCCGCCGCCGTAGACAGCCGACCGCGACGCTTGCTGTGCCGTGGCCGGAGCGTTGAGCGCTGCGAGCCCGCACAGTGCGAGCACGACGGCGAGGAGAGCGGGGAGCAGGGGCCGCCTCATCACGAATGTCCCTTCGTCAGGCGGCGGCCTGCTCCCCAACATAGCGAGCCCGTCAGTAGCCGTAAATGAGGTCGTAGGCCAGCTGCGGGTCGAACTTCCCGGCCTCGACACCCGGCGCCTTGCCGCACTTGCCGTCCGAGTCGCCGGGCACCTTGACCCACAGCAGCATCTCCGCGCCACCGCCGGTGCGGGCCGTGGTGCCGAGCTTGCGGCCGCCGGGGTTGCACCACTCGCCGTTGTGACCGTTGCCGTTGCGGCTGGTGTCGATCACGTACGGCTTGGTGTAGCCGGGGAGGTTGCCGCTGACGTTGTTGCCGTACGTCGTCGAGGCAGCCGTGGTGTGGTAGTTCGAGACGTTGATCGAGAAGCCGCGCACGTTGCGCACGCCGGCCGCGTCGAGCCTGGTCGCCATGGTGTTGGCCGGGACCCACTGCGCGTTGCCCGCGTCGAGGTAGGCCCAGGTGTTGGGCGCCTTGGCCCTGAACTGCTCGGTGGCGTACCTGATCATCGCGGTGCGCTCGGCGATCTTGGCGTTGTCCATGCAGTCGAAGTCGGCGAGCGAGTCCGGCTCGATGACCACGACCGCGGGCCGGGTGCCGATGCCCTCGGCGAACTTGGAGATCCACGTCCGGTACGCCTCAGGCGTGCCCGCGCCGCCGCCGGAGTGGCCACCGCACGCGTCCCGGCCGGGGATGTTGTACGCGACCAGAACGGGCAGCTTCGAGCCGGTCTTGTTGACGTACGCGCTGGTGGACGACTTGATGTCGCCGCTCCAGGCGCCGAACCAGCGGGCGATCGGCTTGCTCGAGATGTTCGCCTTGATCGCGGGCTGACGGCCGTCGTCGGCGTGGTCGCGCACCCACACCGCGGGGTTGGAGCCGGGGTCGACGTAGAAGCCGTCGGTGAGGCTGATGGGGCTGGCGGCGTGAGCGGCCGGGGTGGCGGCCACGACGGCCAGCAGGGCCAGCGCGAGTGCTCTCATCATGCCCAGCACACTCGCGCTTGGCGCTTAAGGGGCGGTTAGCCCGGACTGAATCGGCAGCAGCGGAGCCACCACCCTCGCGAACGAACCACTCCGTGCGATCCCGCCCACAGGCCCCAGGAACGGCGTACCCGCTTCCAGGGTGTCGGGCAGGCGGGCGTAGGTCGCCCACCTCTCGTCCCACGCCTGGATCACGTCGAGGTGACCGCCGGGTAGAAACCGGGTCAGGTGCACCCCTGCGACCTGCCCGGTGTTCCCCAGCAACGGGAGCAGACGAAAGCCGCCTTCCCGCCGCAGCCTCTCGATCAGCTCCGCGCTGTCCATCTCATCTCGCCGCCAACTCCGTGCTCGCCCGGTACGCCTTGACGGCCTGATCCCTCTCGGAGGAAGACCAGCCGAGCGGACCGGCGATCAGATCAGCGACCTGCTCGGCCACCGAAGCGCCGAAGTCCAGGTGCTCCATCGAGATCCGAGTGCGGCGCGCCAGCACGTCTTCCAGGTCCAGCGCACCCTCGTGCGTGACCGCATAGACGATCTCCGCCGCCAAGTAGCCCGCAACGGGTTCGGCGAGCGAGGGATCCTGGGCGATCAGAGCGAGCACGTCCGAGACAGCCGAGCCGTAACGCCGCAGCAGACGCTCCACAGTGGACGTGGGCAGGCCGGACTCGGCGGCGACCCGAGTCCGGTCCGCCCACAGCTCTTGGTAACCGACCGCGCCGCACAACGGCAGGCGGGCGGTCAGCGACGGGGCCACCGCGCGACCGAGACCGACGACCGCCGAGTTCACGACGTCCGCGGCCATCACGCGGTAGGTCGTGTACTTGCCGCCGGCGATCACGAAGAAACCCGGTTCCGGTTGTGCCACAGCGTGTTCACGGGACAGCTTGGCGGTGTCGCCGGACGCGCCGTCGAGCAGCGGCCGCAGACCCGCATAGGTACCAACAACGTCGTCGACAGAGATGGGCGAGCGCAGCACGGCGTTGACGTGGTCGAGGATGTAGGAAACGTCATCAGAAGTAGCGGAAACAGCGGCCGGGTCGCCTGAGTAAGGCGTGTCCGTGGTGCCGATGATCCAGTAGGCGCCCCAGGGAATCACGAACAGCACCGACTTCTCGGTCTTCGTGATCAACCCGCCGTCGAGCTGGATCTTCGAGCGGTCGACGAGAATGTGCACGCCCTTGGACATCCGCACGTGGAACGGTGGCGTGCCCGGCGAAAGGGAGTTCAGCGAGTCGGTCCACACACCGGTCGCGCTGATGACCCGCTTGGCGCGCACCTCGACAACCGAACCGTCCACCTCGACCTGGGCACCGGAAACCCGGCCACCAGACCGCGTCAAAGATGTCACCCGAGCCCGCGACAACACCGTGGCGCCGTGCTGGGCAGCGGTGCGAACGAGGGTCAGGACGAGACGCGCGTCGTCCATCTGCGCGTCGTAGTAACGAATCGCACCGGCGAACTTCGACACGTCGAGAGACGGCCCGACCTGAGCGATCCGAGAACGAGACAGGTGCCGGTGCATGGGCACCGCACCCGCGCCACCCATCGTGTCGTACAGCAGCACGCCCGCGCCGACGTAAGCGCGTTCCCACTGCTTCTCCAGCGGGAAGAGGAACGGCACCGGCCGCACCAGATGCGGTGCGAGCCGGCGCAGCAGCAGGCCGCGTTCCTTCAGAGCTTCCCGGACCAGCTTGAACTCCAGCTGTTCCAGGTACCGCAGCCCGCCGTGGACGAGCTTGCTGGACCGGCTCGACGTGCCCGCCGCCCAGTCGTGTGCTTCGACCAGCGCGACGGAGAGGCCTCTCGATGCCGCGTCCAAGGCAGCGCCCGCACCGACCACACCACCTCCGACCACGAGCACGTCGAACTCCGTGTTGCCCAATGCGGCAACAGAGTCAGCACGCCGAACCGGATCCAGCCTTGCGAACAACTTCAGCTCCTAAGAAAGAAACCCAAGAACCAGACTCAGCGAACGTCGGAGTCGACCCAGTCGAACGACTTGGTGACTGCCTTCTTCCAGTTGCGGTACTCGCGCTCGCGCTCGTCGGCGTCCAGCTCGGGCGTCCAGCGCTTGTCCTCGGCCCAGTTGGCGCGCAGCTCGTCCAGCGACGACCAGTAGCCGACAGCGAGACCGGCGGCGTACGCGGCACCGAGAGCGGTCGTCTCGGCGACGACGGGACGAACGACCGGCACGTCGAGAACGTCCGCCTGGAACTGCATGAGCAGCTCGTTCTGCACCATGCCGCCGTCGACCTTCAGCTCGGTCAGCGGCACACCGGAGTCGGCGTTCATCGCGTCCAGCACCTCGCGGGTCTGGAACGCCGTCGCCTCCAGCACGGCACGCGCCAGGTGGCCCTTGTTGACGAACCGGGTGAGGCCGACGACCGCACCCCGCGCGTCCGCACGCCAGTACGGCGCGAACAGACCGGAGAACGCCGGCACGAAGTACGCGCCACCGTTGTCCTCGACGGAACGAGCCAGCGTCTCGATCTCCGGCGCCGACGAGATGATGCCGAGGTTGTCGCGCAGCCACTGCACCAGCGAACCGGTGACCGCGATCGAGCCTTCGAGCGCGTAGACCGGAGCGTCAGAGCCGATCTTGTAGCAGACGGTCGTGAGCAGACCGTTCTTCGACGCGACCTTCTCCGTGCCGGTGTTGAGCAGCATGAAGTTGCCGGTGCCGTAGGTGTTCTTCGCGGTGCCCGGCTCGTAGCAGGCCTGCCCGAACGTCGCGGCCTGCTGGTCGCCGAGGATGCCCGCGATCGGCACACCCTTCAGCACCCCGCCGGGGCCACCGTTGCCGTAGACCTCGGAGGAGGAACGGATCTCCGGCAGCATGGACACCGGAATGCCCATCTCCGAAGCAATGCCCTCATCCCACTGCAGCGTGTCGAGGTCCATCAGCATGGTCCGCGACGCGTTGGTGACGTCGGTGGCGTGCACGCCGCCGTTGGGGCCGCCGGTGAGGTTCCACAGCGTCCACGTGTCGGTGTTGCCGAACAGCAGGTCGCCCGCCTCGGCACGCTCACGGGCGCCCTCGACGTTGTCCAGGATCCAGCGGATCTTGGGGCCGGAGAAGTAGGTCGCCAGCGGCAGGCCGACCTTCGCCTTGTAGCGCTCGGCACCACCACCCAGCTCACCCAGCGATTCGACGATCGCCTGCGTGCGGGTGTCCTGCCAGACGATCGCGTTGTAGACGGGCTCGCCGGTGTTCTTGTCCCACACCACCGCCGTCTCGCGCTGGTTGGTGATGCCCACGGCCGCGAGGTCACCGGTGTTGAGGTCGGCGGCGGCGAGCGCCTGGCCGATCACGAACCGGGTGTTCTCGGAGATCTCCACCGGGTTGTGCTCCACCCAGCCGGCGCGCGGGAAGATCTGCTCGTGCTCCTTCTGACCCACGGCGACGATGGAGCCACTGTGGTCGAAGATGATCGCCCTGGTGCTGGTCGTGCCCTGGTCGACGGCGAGAACGTACTGCGTCATCGAAACTGTCCTTTCAGGATGGTCAGAACACGATTGAGGCGACGACACCGGCGATC
>JAVXWK010000039.1:0-5586 GCA_032230575.1 Pseudonocardiales bacterium
TGACGCCCGCCTGGTAGTCACACCACGGAGACGCCCGTTCTTGGTCGCCGCATTCAAAGCCCTGATGTTTCATCAAAGCCGTCCTTCGGTACGTGCCGTCGTCGAGCAGGACGACGAGCGGCCGGTCAGCCATCACGTCCACCGCGATCCGGTACAACCCGCACAACGCGGCGTAGTCGTCCGCCTGCCGGGTGGCCTCCAGGACCGGGAGCGCTCTCGCGGTGAGCGGTTCGAACATCTCGCGCACTGAGCCGTACTCCGCGATCTGGGGATGACCGGACGTGCACAGCACCGTCACGTCGTCCTCGCGGAGCTCCCGCCTCACAGCGGCCAGCAGACTGCTCCTGCCGATCCCCTTCGGGCCACGCACCAGAGCCAGCTGTGCACCCTCGTCCTGACTGGTCTGCGCCAGACGGACGAGGTTCTCGCACTCCACCATCCGTCCGACCAGGCCAGTCACCGTCGCTCCTCTGCGGGATCGTCACGATTCGCGTTCGACTGGAAGCCTTCCGTAACCGAAAAGCGTGACGCAACGTCACTCGACACAAACTGCGCAGACGCGCGGTATGAACAAATGCCGAAGGGGCCGCTTCCAGAAGATGTCGCGCCGGTCTGGTTGTACAGTTCGGGGCAGGAGAGCCGGGAAGCCTGGTCGGCGTTGTCGATGACGCCGTCTTCAAGGAGCTTCCGTGGACACCGTGATCCGTGCTCGTGGGCTGACGAAGCGCTATGGCGAGGTCACCGCGGTCGACGAGGTGTCGCTGCGGATCGGGGCCGGGGAGATCTACGCGTTGCTCGGCCTCAACGGCGCGGGCAAGACGACGACGATCCGGATGTTGCTGGGAATGGTGCGGCCGACGACCGGCAGCGTCACGGTGCTCGGCACCGCGGTCCGGCCCGGTGCCCACGAGATGTGGTCGCGGGTGGGCTACCTGGTGGAGACGCCGAGCGCCTACCCGGAGCTCACGGTCGCGGAGAACCTCGCTGTTGCCGCACGGTTGCGTGGTCTGCGCGGACGGCGGCACGTCGAGGACGTGATCGCTCGCCTGCGGCTGGACATCTACGCGCGACGGCGTGCGGGAACCTTGTCGCTGGGCAACGCGCAGCGGCTGGGTTTGGCGAAGGCGTTGCTGCACAGGCCGGAACTGCTGATCCTCGACGAACCGGCCAACGGCCTCGACCCGGCCGGCGTCGCCGAGATCCGCGACCTGCTGCTCGAGCTGAGTCATGAACACGGTGTCACCGTGCTGCTGTCCAGCCACATCCTCACCGAGGTCGCACGCCTGGTGACCCGCATCGGCGTGATCCACGACGGCCGGCTGGTTCGCGAGATCGCCGCGGACGACCTGGCCGACCACGAACGACAGCGCCTGAGCATCGCCGTTCGCGACCACACCCGGGCGCAGATCGCCTTGCGGGCGGCGGGATTCCACCCCGCCGCGGCGGACGGCGGCTTCGTGCTCACCGATCCGAACGCGCTGCGCGAGCCCGAAGCGGTCGTCGCCGTGCTCGCGGCGGCGGGGTGTCCGCCGCACCGGGTCGTGGTCGAGCAGGACGACCTGGAGACGTTCTTCCTGCGGGTGGTGGGATCGTGATCACCGCGCTGGCCACGGAGTTCCTCAAGGCACGCCGGTCGCGGGTGCCGTGGGTGACGGTGTTCGCGTTCACGGTGGTCGCGCTGGTGGGCGGCCTGTTCATGTTCATCCTGCAGGACCAGGACCGTGCGCGGGAGCTCGGCCTGATCGGCACCAAAGCGGCATTGGTGGGCGGGACCGCGGACTGGCCGACGTACCTCGCGTTCCTGGCGCAGGCCACGGCGATCGGCGGGATGATCGTGTTCGGGCTGGTCGAGATCTGGGTGTTCGGCAGGGAGTTCAGCCAGCACACCGCCAAGGACCTCCTGGCGCTGCCCACGTCACGTGTCACGATCGTCGCGGCGAAGTTCGCCGTGGTCGTGGTGTGGTGCTCGGTGCTGGCGGTGCAACTCCTGGTGCTGGGGCTGGTGATCGGCGCGGTGCTGGACCTGCCGGGCTGGTCGGAGCCGGTGCTGCTGGCCGGGCTGGGCGAGATCGCGGTGGTCGCGGCCATGACGGTCCTGCTGACGACTCCGGTGGCGTTCGCGGCGTGTGCGGGGCGCGGCTACCTGCCGGGCGTGGGCATGATGATCGCCGCGGTGTTCTGCGCGCAGATCATCGCTGCGCTCGGCTACGGCCATTACTTCCCGTGGTCCGTGCCCGCGTTGCTCAGCGGCCTCGCCGGGCCCGGCCAACCGGCGCCCGGCCTGGTCGGCATTGTGCTCGTGGTGCTCGCCGGAGTGGCGGGAGCGGTGGGAACCGCGTTGTGGTGGCGCCAGGCCGATCACGACCGCTGAGCCTCGATCGCGGCCTTGACCAGCGGGGAAGGCCGGTCGCGGGTTAGCCTTTGCCGTCCGCAAGATCAGGAGAACAGGTGGTTCAGCGGCGCCCGATCGCCCGCACCATCAAGGCGATCAGCACGAACGCGCCGATGAGCACCAGCGCCACGGCCAGACCGGACATCGCCGAATCGTAGCGCCGGCTACCCGGCTTCCTTCGAAGGAGTTCGTTGTGCGTGCTCGCGATCTGGCCGAGGACTACCCCCTCGTCAGCCTCACCGACGACGCGCTGACCGCCGCCCAGCTCATCGCCGGGCAACGCCGGCCAGGAGTGGTGGTCGTCGACGCCGACGGCAAACCGGTCACCGTGCTGCCCGGCTCGCAGGTGCTGCGGTTCATCATCCCCGGCTACGTGCAGGAGGATCCCTCGCTCGCCCGCGTCTACGACGAACGCGGCGGCGCCGAGGCGTGCGTCAACAAGCTCGCCGGCCGCACGGTCAAAGAACTCCTGCCGCCCAAGGGGAAGCGCTACGAGATACCCATGGTGTCCGGCGACGCCACGGTGATCGAGTGCGCCGCGACCATGGCCAGGCTGCACAGCCCGCTGCTGCTCGTCACCGACAAAGGCACGATCCACGGCGTCGTCACGACCTCCCACCTGCTCGAGGTGTTGCTGGCCACCCCGGAAGCCAGGCCGTGACCGTCGCGCAGATCCTTTCGGTCGTCGTCTTCGCCGGCGCCTACGTCCTGATCGCCACCGAGCGCGTGCACCGGGTCGCGGCCGCTCTCGGCGGCGCGGCGCTGATGCTCGCGCTCAGGCTCACCGACGGCCGGACGGCCTTCCACTCCCTGGACGCGGGCGTGGACTGGAACGTGGTGTTCCTCCTGCTCGGCATGATGATCATCGTCGGGGTGATCAAGCAGACCGGCCTGTTCGAGTACCTCGCCATCGCCGCGGCCAAGCGCGCCAGGGGAAAGCCCTACGCCGTGCTGGCGATGTTCGTCATCATCACCGGCACCGCGTCGGCCGCGCTGGACAACGTCACCACCGTGCTGCTCATCGCGCCCGTGACATTCCTGGTCTGCGACCGCCTCGGGCTCAACCCGACCCCGTTCCTGATCGCCGAGGTGCTCGCGGCCAACATCGGCGGCACCGCCACCCTCATCGGCGACCCGCCGAACATCATCATCGCGAGCCGCGCGGGCTTGTCGTTCAACGACTTCCTCCTGCACCTGGCGCCGTTCATCGTGGCGCTGATGATCGCGTTCGTGCTGATGTGCCGCTGGCTGTTCCGCGACGCCTTCCGGTACGACGAGGACCGCGTCGCCGAGGTCATGGCGCTGTCCGAGCGGGAAGCGATCCGCAACCGCACCCTGCTCGTGCAGAGCCTGGTCGTCCTCGGCCTGGTCCTGGTCGGCTTCGTGCTGCACAGCGCCCTGCACGTCGAGCCGTCCGTGGTCGCGCTGCTGGGCGCCGGTCTGCTCGTGCTGATCTCCAAGGTCACCACCGAGGACGCCATCGCCGACGTCGAGTGGGAGACCCTGGTCTTCTTCATGGGCCTGTTCGTCATGGTCGGCGCACTGGTGAAAACCGGCGTGGTCGACGAGATCTCGCACGCACTCGCGAGCGCGGTCGGCGGCAACCCCCTGGTGGCGGTGATGGGGTTGCTGTTCATCTCGGCACTGCTGTCGGCCATCGTGGACAACATCCCGTACGTCGCGACCATGGCGCCGATCGTCAGTGAACTCGTTGCGGCACAAGGCAACACGCCGCAGTCGGAGTCGATGTGGTGGGCGCTCGCCCTCGGCGCCGACCTGGGCGGTAACGCCACGGCCGTCGGAGCCAGCGCGAACGTCGTCGTGCTCGGACTGGCAGCGCGCAACGGCACCCCGATCAGCTTCTGGAAGTTCACCCGCTATGGCGCGATCGTCGCGGGCCTGTCGATCCTGCTCGCGGCGCCGTACTTGTGGTTGCGGTACTTCGTGTTCGCCTGAGCGGCAGCTCCTGTCACGTGTGACGCGACGTAGCTCACGCTGCTTTTGGATACACCGGCGTATCCGATACATTGGTGTATCGAACGGGAGGTGCGCGTGGTCACGAAGCGGCGGATCCAGACGCGGCAGCGGCTGCTGGAGTCGGCGCTCGCCGTGTTCGCCGAGGAGGGTTTCGGCCGGTCCACCGTCGAGCAGGTGTGCGCGCACGCCGGGTACTCGCGCGGCGCGTTCTACTCGAACTTCGCGACGTTGGACGAGCTCTTCCTCGCCATGTGGGAGCAGCGGTCGGCCGAGTTGATCAGGCGCACGCGGGAGGCGTTCGAGGACTTCCGGCAGGACGCCGCCAGCGACGTCGACGACGTGGTCGCGAACCTGCTGCTGGCGATCCCGATGGACGAGGAGTGGTTCCGCGTGAGTGCGGAGTTCACCGCCCACGCGCTGCGCGACCCCGAGCTGCGGCAGGTGATCGTCGAGCGCGAGCGGGCGATCGTGGCGTCGACCGCGCCGTTCCTGGTGGCCGCTCTGGCCGGGATCGGACGGACCGTGCCGGATCCCGGCGCGCTCGGGCAGGCGCTGGTCGCGGTGCACGACGGGACCGCGCTGCAGTGCCTGAGCGAGCCCGGCGACCCCGAGCCCCGGCGGCGGCGCGCCGCCCTGTTCAGCCATGTCATCACCGCGTACAGCGTCGAAAGCAAGGAGCAGTCATGACCTACGAAGCCGACGTGATCGTGGTGGGTGCCGGGCTCGCGGGCCTCGTCGCGACCTACGAGCTCACCAAGGCCGGGCGCCGCGTGCTGGTCGTCGAGCAGGAGAACCGCGCGAACCTCGGCGGTCAGGCGTTCTGGTCGCTCGGCGGGCTCTTCCTGGTCGACAGCCCCGAACAGCGCCGCAACGGCATCAAGGACTCCTACGACCTCGCCCTGCAGGACTGGCTGGGCTCCGCCGGGTTCGACCGCGACGACGAGGACCACTGGGCACGGCAGTGGGCGCAGGCCTACGTGCGGTTCGCCGCGACCGAGAAGCGGCAGTACCTGCGCGATCTGGGACTGCGGTTCACGCCGGTGGTCGGGTGGGCCGAGCGCGGCGGCGGGCTGGCCGACGGTCACGGCAACTCGGTGCCGCGCTTCCACCTGACCTGGGGCACGGGGCCCGAGGTGGTGAGGGTGTTCGCCGAGCCGGTGCTGGACGCCGAACGCCGCGGCTTGGTCCAGTTCGCGTTCCGCCACCAGGTCGACGAG